>CAJBHN010001038.1 GCA_903952805.1 uncultured Myxococcales bacterium
AGCCCTCCCGATGGGGCTTCGGGCATTTATGCGATTCGTGATCTTCCCGATGGCGTGCCCGACCCCGAACCCATCGTCCGCACCACCGACGCCGCCGACCTCACGGTGGTCGATGACGACATCGTCTTTACCCAGTCCGAGACCCACCAGGGCTGGTTCGGCTTCCGCGACGTCTTTGTGCGTTCAGCAAACGGCGTCGTTCGACAAGTCACCTTCGGCCAGCGTCTGAAGAACCCTGTTCGCCTTCCCAGCGACGAAGGTCGCGTCATTGTCGCTGAGCAGCGCACCGGCACCCGGGCCGCCATCGTCACGGTCAACATCGACACCGGCGTCATCAACGACGTCGTCGTCGCCGAAGATGGCGTCACTCTGTATGCCCCGCGTCCGTCCCCCGACGGCACCCGCCTGGTCGTCTCGCGCCTCGACAGCCGTGGTCGCCGTCGCGTGGCCATCTTCCAAATCGCCGAGCGCCGCTGGCAAGAACTGTCAGACACCGATGGTCTGGTCGGCGATCAACTTGATCCAAGCTTCATTGACGACGACAGCATTGCGTATGCCGACGACCGTGATGGCGTCTTTCATCTCTTTGTCGTCGACCTGCGCACTGGTCAGCGTCGGCGAATCGTCGACACACTCGGCAGCGCCGCTCTGCCTGTCGTCACACCTGACGGCCACGCCGTCGTCTACACCGACGCCCACCTCGACGGTGTCGACCTGCAGGTGGCGTCTCTCATCGGGGTGGGGAGACCCGTTGAAACCTTGGCACCCAGCTCCCTCGTCGACGTGGACGTCACCCCGGTCGGCGGCACGCCCGAAGGCATGACCGACGCCGCCATGACTGGACCTGTCGTCAGTGAGCCCTATAGCCCCTGGGCAAGCCTGTGGCCCCGAACCTGGAGCCCGGAGCTGAGCATCGACCCAATCCTCGGCGTGGCTGTGGGCCTCGGCCTCGACGGCAGTGATGCGGCCCAGCTGGTGTCGTGGACCCTGCGGGGCGGCATGGACTCGTATTCTTTCAAACCGAATGTTCAGGGCACCGTGCGCCTGACCAATCTGACGCTGCCTTTGTCGGTGACCGCGGAGCTGCGCCCGGTCTTGTCCGACAGCGTTCGACAAAACGATGGCGCCCCCGAGCTGCACATCGAAGACCAGCTCCGGGCGACAGCGTCGATGACGGTGCCGTTGCGGCGACGGCGCTTCGCCCACAGTCTGACCTTTGGCACCCAGCGGGCCGTGGCCATCAACGAGACCGGCGTCACATCGGCTCCAGACAGCCTCGCCCCGAGGTACCCGGCATCGGTGCGGTCGCCGGTGACGCAGGCGTTCACCCTCGACTGGTTTTACAGCCATACGGAGCAGTACCGAGACAGCGTTTCCACCGAGCGCGGCGTGGCTGCCAGCGTCCGTCTGCGCCTCGCGGATCGCACGATCCTGTCCGACGTCGAGATCCGGGAGTTCATTGTCGACTTCCGTGCGTTTCAGCCGGTCCCCGGGCTGAGCAACCACGTCATGGCGGCCTACCTCAACGGCGGGGCCGCCCTGGACGATCGGCCCGGCAGCCGATTTTTCATGGGCGGCTTCGTCAACCGATCGGTACTGCAAGACGCGTTCAGCGGTCAGCGCAGCGGTGGCGGCGTGCTGCGCGGCTTTCCCGTTGCCCACGTCGTTGGCGACGCCCTCGCCTCGGGGACCCTCGAGTACCGTTTCCCCCTGCTGGAGGTAGAGCAGGGTGTGGAGACGTTGCCGGCCTTCATCGACCGCATCAATGGTTGCGTCTTCGTCGACACCGCAACGGCATTTGACGCACGGCCGGGCACACTGAGCTGGGCGACAGGAGTTGGTGCCGAAGTGCGGCTCCAACTCATCCTTGGCTACTACGGATCATTCCAGGTTCGGATGGGCTACGCGCGCGGACTCACACCTGGCGGCGTGGACCAGCCCTATACGGTCCTTGGCTTCGGCTACTGAGTCCGGGTTCATTCAAGACGCCCAAGAAAACAACGCCGTCAGGACCGCAACCGCCCATCGACGGCCACCGGGCGGCGCAATCGCGTCAGCAGCGACTCGAGCTCGTTTCGAGCCTCCATCAGCGAGGCTCGCGTCCGCGCGGTCGCCGTCTCCGGTATCGCCGCGTGCACCTGCACCGGAGTGATCGTTGAACGCGGATGAACCTGACGGGTCAACTGACGGGCCATGGCTTCTTCGAGCTCGTCGTCGTCAGCGGCTATGACGTCGACCTCGACCTCACTGATGCGCCGCGCCACCGGATCGGCCAGATGAAACTCGACAACATCGTCGGCATCGCCTTCATCGTCGTCGACATCAATGCTGTCGTCGTCTTCGTCCTCGACGACGGTGGGAATGGTCGACTCGAGGACGCGAGAATGACGAGCCTGGACCGAGGCTGTTGGCGGCAGCGTCAGTTGCTCGGCGGCCCGTGGCAGCAACGTCGTCGTTCCCTGCTGGCGCAAGGCTTGCCGAGCACCGGCGATCGTGAAGCGCTGCACATGCAGCAAGTCTTTGATGACGATGAGCGTCTCAACTTCGCGACGCCGGTACAGCCTGTGCCCACTGCGCGCCTTGTGGGGACGCAGTTGCGAAAACTGGGTCTCCCAGTAGCGCAACACATGCGGCTCCACGACGAGCAAAGCCGCAACTTCACCAATCTTGAAATACTTGCGGTCGGGCAAACCAATCTCGACAACGTCATCATCGACGACTGCGGTTTGCCCCGCGCTTCCTCGACCCGTGCTGCGTTCAGGCATCTTTTTCGCCCTCAGGTCGCGTTGGGCGTGCCAGAGGCACGGTCATTGGCAGTCAGGCGGTCGCTGTTGTCGACGGCTTCACCTGCAACGGTCGCCTTCAGCACCTGACTGGCCTTGAATGTGACCACGGTGCGGGCGGGAATGATGAGACCCTCTTCGGTCTTTGGATTCCGCCCACGGCGAGCGTTTTTTCGGCGCACGTCGAACTTGCCAAATCCTGAGATCTTCAGGTCGTCGCCAGTGGCAAGCGCGTCTTTCATGATGTCAAAGACCTTCTCGACAGCTTCCGACGACACCTTTTTTGAGAATCCGACCGTCTCATGCACAGCCTCTACGAGGTCTGCCTTGGTGATCGTTCGCCCATCTCGATCCTGGCTCATCGTGGCTCCTGCGGTTGGGAGGTGGAGTCTGCATCGACTGGGATACCGGCGTCACCTGTTGATGTGGATGTGTCTTCGGGAGGGGCGGCGGCGTTGTCGAAGGCGCGGTCAAACCGCAGCTCCACCGTGTTCTGACGCACCGCCTCTCGTCCGGTCACTTCGGCCGTGCGCAAGACCAACCAACCGCAGGCTCCAGCCGAGCTCAGGTTGATGACCAGGGCCACGATACCGGCGGCCATGGGACGCCGGGCGTCGAACCCCCGGGCCTGGAGCACAGCCGAGACGACAACCAGTCCGATGGCCAACGCCGCCCCGATGCCAAAGGTGGAAATGGCGAATGGGGAAAGCAGGAGCGCCACCACCGACCACGCCGCCAAACCACGGGCTCGGGGGTGCTGCGCGCGTTCTGACGACGGCGGCCCCATCGACGCCCCGGCAGGGGACTGCCCGCCGCTCATCCCGCCCGGACCTCGGCCCCGATGATGGCCGCCTCAGCCAGCAAGGCATCAGCGATGCGCTGGACGTCGGCCTCGGCGAGCGTTCTGTCCAGCGCTCTCAACGTGACGGCAACGGCGACCGACTTCTTGCCCTCAACCACGCCTTTGCCTTGGTACACGTCGAAGATCTCAACCTTTTCGAGGAACCCCCGGGACGCGGCACACCCCTC
>CAJBHN010001039.1 GCA_903952805.1 uncultured Myxococcales bacterium
GCCGCCGGCGGCGAGTGGCTGCTGGCGAGGGTCGACGTGCTCGACGGCGCCGGCCAACGGCGCGAAGCCCTCGTGTTGGCGTCGACTGCCGACCTGCTCGCGGGCAAGGTCGAGGTGCTCGCCATCGAAGGCGCCGCGGTTCCGCAGGCGGTGACGACGACACCGACGACATCGACGACGACGACGCGCATCAAGAGCCTGTTTGTGCTGGAGGGTCACGACGAGCCGCTGTGGGCCCAGCCATGAGCGCAGGCGGCGCCGACGTCAGAGCGTGCGCACGTGGATGGACGGATAGATCTCTTTGCCGCAGTCCCGCACGTCGACCCTCATGACCCGGGCCGGTGACGACGCCACGGCCACCTTGACCGTCACGAGGTTGGGGCAGGTGAGAATCGAGAGTTCTCCCCCGATGTCCTTCAAGCGCGGCAGCTCGACGATGGTGAGGCCGGCGCTGTCGTGGATGTGGAGGTATTTGGTCACCCGCTCGAGGGCCGGCAGGTGGATCTCCTTGAGCGCACCGTTGGACTCGATGATGAGGGCACCACCGACGGATTTGAGCTTGGGAAAGCTGATACGCTCCAGATCGTCATTGAAGCCGATGTAGAGGGTATCGCCCACATGCTCGAGGGCAGTGGCCTGGTCGAGGGTCAATGGCACCGGGTCAGTATGCCGCGATTGCGGCCCCGGTGCGACCGTTTCCGTGGTCGGCGCAGACGTGCCATAAGGCCGGTATGCGTCGTGTGTCCCACCCTCTTGGTTATTCTGTGCTTCTCTCGGCCCTCGTGGCCGGCTGCGACCTCGGCGAGGTGGCCATGGGCGGCGACGAGACCGACAGCTTCAAGTTGATCGATGCCTCCGCCATGCGGCACCTTGGTGAGGCCCTCGAGGGCGGCGCCGACCTGACGTTGAGCGACATCTTCGATCGCGGTGACAGCCTGGAATTTTTGGCTTCACCCAATCCGGCCGCCCTGCTCACCGGCACCAACACCCTCGACGACAACCGCAGCCGCCAGGGTCGCGTGCCCGTCAGCATGCTGACGTGGAACGTGGCCCTCCTCGATGTCAATCTGTTGGGGGTCATCCCCTACGCCGAGACGCCGGACCTCGAGCGTCGACGTCGGGTGCTCCCCGGTCTGGCGTTTGCCACTGGCGCCGACATCATTGCCATGCAGGAGGTCTGGCTCGAACAAGACGTCGAGACGTTCACCCGTCGCGGCCGGGAACTCGGCTATCGCGCCTTTGTGCATGAGCGTCAGGGCCACAACGACGGCTTGATCACTTTCATTCGCGAAGACGCCATTGCTGGTGGTTCGACGACGTCGTTTGACTTTGAGTCCTACGGCTCGCAGGTGACCACCGAGTATTTCCCCGGTCCGGGCATCGCTCGCGGCTGGAACAGCGTGCGCTTCGTGCACCGCGACGCCGGCCCCATCCACGTGTTCAACACGCATATGCAGGCCTTCCCCGAGAACTGGCTGGGCCGGGTCAAGCAGGCCCGCGAACTCGGCATCAAGGTTCGCGAGCTCCAGGAGGCCACCGGCGACCTCGTCCTCGTCGCTGGCGACTTCAACTCCGGTCCCTACTACAGCAAGGCCGAGTGGACCGTGCCCGACGGCACCGTCGCCGACCGCTGGTTGCACAATGCCATCGCCTATCCGACCTTGTTGACCTACGGCAACCTCGTCGACGCCGCCATCATGGGCCGCCCGGTCAACGACGCCATCGCCGACATCACCCTCGGCGACACCGTCGTCAACAATGCCGACACCGCCCTCGACATCCCCGGCGCCGAAGCCGGCTGGTGCGACCGCACGCCCAACACGACCTTCACCGGCACCGACTGCAACTCCCTGTACTTCGACCAATACGCCGGCACGGAGTACCCCGCCCGCCTCGACCACA
>CAJBHN010001040.1 GCA_903952805.1 uncultured Myxococcales bacterium
CTGCGAGGCGAACGCGCCACCAACACAGCGTCGGGCAGGGCCTCGGCTTGGCGATTGTTCAGGACGTGGCTCAAAAAATACAGGTGACGTTTCACGCTGACGTCGGCGGCACCAACCGGTCTCGTCGCTGAAATACGGGGACCTCTCGCCAGGCCTTGAGCGTCCGGGTCTCCGGCCACGTCACAGGCCTCCACACCGTCGGCAGAGGTCAGGGCGCGGTGTGGGCGCCTTCGGCGATCCAGCGACCGAGCACCGCACGCTCGTCGTCGGTCATGCCCGTCATGTTGCCCAGGGGCATGGTCTTGGTGTCGACGGCGCGGGCGAGGATGCGGTCTTTGTGGGCCACGACGTCGGCGGGGGTGTCAAAGATGATGCCGGCGGGAGGGGCCGCGAAGGCCGGGCTCGTCGGCTTGGTCGCGTGGCACGAGTTGCAGCGGGCATCCATGATGGTCTTCACCGCCGCGTACGTCACCGGAGGCAAGCCGCTGTCGACGTACGCCGACGCCGCCTTCGACGCCGGCATCGTCATCGTCACCGCTGCACCAATGGCAGCCAAGGAGCCCACCAGGATGATGGGGTGGGTCCGCGCGCGGAAGTTCATCACGTACTTCACGCCGACGCCGGCGGTGCCCACGAGCCCCAGCACCAACCACGCCTGGGCGTGGCTGTAGAGGCCGGGGAAGTGGTTCGACAACATCAAGAAGAGCACGGGCAGGCTCAGGTAGTGGTTGTGCACCGAGCGCTGCTTGGCCCGCAGCCCATAGCTCGTGTCGACGGGCGTCCCGGCCTCGGTGGCGGCGATCATGTGCCGCTGGGAGGGGATGATTCGAAAGAAAACATTCGACGTCATGATGGTGCCCAGCATGGCGCCCACCTGCAAAAAGACCGCCCGCGGCGAGAACACCTGCAACAGCCCGAAGGCAGTGGCGACGATGACGACGAGGCCGACCACACCCATGGCCCGGGCGTTGGTGATGAGCGGCGTGCGGCACAGCAGGTCGTAGACGACGAAGCCGGCGATGAGACCGCCCAGCGAAATCGCCACCGCCTCGCCGTGGGTCAACGTCGACGACGCATCCACCAACATGGCCCGACCACCGCCCCAATAGACGACGGCGATGAGCAAAAAGCCCGTCAGCCACGTCGAGTAGCTCTCCCACTTGAACCAGTAGAGCTGCTTGGGCAGGGACTTCAGACTCTTGAGCTTCACGACCTCGTAGAAGCCGCCGGAGTGGGTCATCCACAGCTCGCCGACGGCCTCGGGATCCCGCTCCTTCGAGAGTTCCCTGGTCAGGTGGCTGTCGAGCCACATGAACAGGAACGAATCGCCGATCCACATGATGGCGGCGAGGACATGAGCCCAACGAACAACCACGTTGAGCCACTCGAGAACAACGGCACTCATATGGGCTTCATCGCACAGCCGACGTCGTCACGATAGGCCACCCCGCCCGGACCGAGGCAAACAAAACCGGGACATCGCACGATTGTCGGCGCCGCCGTCGCCGTCAGCCGAGGCCGGCGGCCAGGGTTTCGCGCTCGATCTTGGCATTGTGGCGGCGGTCGACGGGGAACACGGCGGGGAACAGCCGGACTTCGATATCCGTACGGTGCAGGGCCGCTGACAGGGCCTGGCTGACGACGTCGACGTTGGGGGTGTCGATGACGACACCCTTTTGGCCGCGGGCCAGGGCTGCCTTGTGGGGACTCTCGAGCAGCAGCACCGGGGTCTGGTTTGGGCGCTCGCCCTGCCACACCAGGGCGGCGCGGGCGGGCCACACGGTTTCGGCGACCGCTTCGGCGGGGATGGAGTAGAGGACGCCAGCGGCTGCTTCGACGCGGTGGGCTTTGCGGCCGTAGAACCACAAGCGACCAGTGGCGTCGAGGCTGCCGACATCGCCCATGCGGTGCCACACGGTGTCGCCGTCTTTGATCTTCGAGCGGGCGTTGGCGTCTGTGGCGCGGTCGCTGGTCTCGTCGTAGGCGCGGGTCACGCATGGTCCGCGGACGATGATTTCGCCCACCTGCCCCCGGGGCAATGCATTGGCGTCGGCGATGGTGGCGATGGCGTCGTCGGTGACGGCGATGATGCGCACTTCGATATTGGGCGCGAGGGTGCCGACGCAGGTCCCTTTGCCCTGGCGCGTTTGGACCGCGGTCTCTGCAACGACGGCGCGGCCATTCATGAAGGCCACAGGCAACGCTTCTGTTGCGCCGTACGGGGTCCAGACATCGCCGTCGGGCAAGGCCGCCAACAGGCGTTCATGCAGCTGGGGCGACACCGGGGCCCCCGCCGTCAGCACGCGCTTGAGGCCCGCAATGCTGGCCTGATTGGCCGCTGCGGCGTGGCTGAAGGGTTCCCACAACGCCGGCGACGCAAACGCCGACGTCGCCGACCGCGAACCGTCGCCGAGAGGATTTGTGAGGGCGGCGAAGATTTCGTCGGGCGAAGCCTTGGCCGGATGGCGGAAATCCATCGCGGGAAATACCGCGGTGGTGCCCATGGCCACCGAAAACAGGGCAAAAGGCAGAAAACAGCAGACGTCGACGTCGCCACGGGCAATATGGAATATGTCGCGAATGGCCACCGATTGGGCCATCAACATGCCGTGGGTATAGAGCACGCCCTTGGGCGTCCCCGTGGAACCCGACGTGTACAGCACCGCCGCCGGCTGGTCCCGGGCCTGGCGAAACATCGCCAAATAGCTGTCTTTGTCGTCGCCGTCGGTGTGCAGGGTCGTGGCACCGGGAAAGCCGCCGTCGACGACAATGTTGACCTTCACCGACGCAAACGACGAGCGTTTGAGCAGGCGCAACACCTGGGCTTTGACAATGCCCAACAAGACCCGGGGCTTTTGCTCCCGAATGCAGGTGGCGACGTTGTCGAGGCCCATGCCCGGGTCGATGAGCACAGGTACGGCCCCCAGGTGAAACAGGGCATTGACCAGCGTGACAAAGCGGGGACCGTCGGCGACAAACAGGGCCACACGATCGCGGGGACGGACGCCGAGGGCGTGCAGCCTCGATGCAATCTTGGCGATGCGCGTCGACAATTCCGCGAAGGTCAGCCGGTCACCTGTTTTGCGATCGACCAGGGCCAAAATCCCGGGATCTTTGCGCGCAATCTCGTGAATCAGTTCACAAGCATTGGGCTGCTGATGAATGACCCCCTCGGCGAATTCGCGAACCGTGACTTCGGTCATGGCTGGACCACCGGAGGAGATTGAACCCCTGGCGTGGAGATTTCGACGGTGCCGCCGTGGCGATCAAAAAAGTTCCTCAGCAGCGGCACGATGCGCTCGTGGCCGTCTTCGACGACGTAGTGGCCGCAATCGTCCCAGGCGTGAACTTCCGCAGTGGGGAATTCCCGTTCGAAACGCTTGCGGAAATTGGGCGTGAAGCACCAGTCTTTATCGCCCCAAAACAGCAGCACGGGTTTCTGTTTCAGGTGGGCGAGATTCTTTTCGATGCGATCGATTTCGTCCCACGACGGGTGCGAAGGTTCGAGGGGAATGTCCTCAACAAAACGCAAGGTGGCGATGCGGTCATGCCAATTGCCGTAGGGGTCAAGATACCCGGCCTTCACCGTCGGCGTCATGCGTTCGGGCTTTTCGACCGCGCGGAAGATGGCGGCGCCGGCAAAGGCGTTGAAGCCGCGGACGGCGAGGGCGCCAAAGCCCGGGATGCGACAAGTGGCAATGGAAAACGGGATTTCCTGGGAGTGAAACGCCGCCGTGTTCATCCAGCTGATGGCCTTGATGCGCTCGGGCTTGCGACCAGCGACGCCGGCCGCGATGCAGCCGCCCCAATCGTGGCCGACGACGGAGAAGTCGCCGACGTTGAGAGCGTCGACGAGGGCGCAGGCGCGGTCGACGTGGTCCTTCAGCAGGTAGCGGTCCCGCTGGGGCCTGTCAGACAAGCCCATGCCGGTGTGGTCGATGGCGACGCAGCGATCGCGATCGCGCAGGCCAATGATGAGCTTACGCCAGTAACACGACCACGTCGGATTGCCGTGGAAGAAGAAAATGACCGGCGCGTCGCGGGGACCCTCGTCGACAAAGTGCAGCCACTCGGTGCCGCC
>CAJBHN010001041.1 GCA_903952805.1 uncultured Myxococcales bacterium
ATCGCCGTCGCCCCCCAACACGCCCCAACGGAATGGCTGCGGGTCCGTCGGCTGGCGACGACGGCGTCGACCAAGGTGTCGACCAGGGCCACGGCACCGCGGCCACCTCCCCCGACGGGCCCCGTGACCATGGTCCAATCCGACGTCAGCGACGTCATCGACGCCGTCATCGTCGAATCACCCCCGCCGGCACTGTCGGCCTCAACGCATCTCGCCCTGCGCGCTGTGGTGCGGCAGCGGCAGCTGGCGCTGTTTGCCGCAGTGGCACCGTCTCCGGCCACGACGTCCACGACCTCTTCTCCGCGCCATTCACCGACCAAGGAGCGACGACGATGATACCGCGCTACAGCACTCCAGAGATGACGGCTTTGTGGTCCGAAGAGCATCGGGCCCGGGCATGGCTCAAGGTCGAAATCGCCTGCGTCGCCGCCTGGGAGCACCGTGGCATCGTCCCCCACGGCACGGCCGCCGCGCTGACCGCTCGCGCCGCCGACGTCAACCTCACGACCTTGTGCGCCCGTGCCCTTGAAATCGAGGCCACCACCCAACACGATGTGATTGCGTTCTTGTCGGCCTGCGAAGAACTGCTTGGCCCCGACGCACGCTTTCTGCACTACGGCATGACGTCATCAGACGTCGTCGACAGCGCCTTCGCCCTCGTCCTCGTTGAAGCTGGCACCCTGCTGCAAGGCGCCCTGTTGGAGCTGCGTGCGGCCCTGGTTCGTCGGGCCGTCGAACTCAAGCACGTGCCCTGCCTGGGCCGAACCCATGGTCAGGCGGCCGAGCCCACCACATTTGGCTTGAAGCTGCTGGGTTTCGTCGCTGAAGTGGATCGTGACCTGCAACGCCTGCGCGCCGCCACCGAAGAGGTCCGCAGCGGCAAGCTGGCCGGCGCCGTTGGCAACTACGGCAACATCCCCCCCGACGTCGAAGAGAGGACCCTGGCGGCGCTGCACCTGAGGGTGGAGCCCGTGGCGACGCAGGTCGTGCCCCGCGACCGACACGCGGTGTTTTTCACCACGCTGGCCATCATCGGCGGCGCCGTCGAGCGCCTCGCTGTCGAGGTGCGTCACCTGCAGCGCCATGAGGTCAAGGAGGCGTTTGAGCCCTTTGGTCGAGGTCAACGCGGCAGCTCGGCCATGCCCCACAAAAAGAACCCGATTCTGTCAGAGAACCTGACGGGGCTGTGTCGACTGCTGCGCAGCTACGCGGCCGCCAGCCTCGAAAACATCGCGCTGTGGCACGAGCGCGACATCAGCCACAGCAGCGTCGAGCGCATCATTGCCCCCGACGCCACCACCGCCCTGCACTTCGCCCTGCGCCGGGCCACTCGCATCGTCGATGGCCTCGTCGTCGACCCCGGCGCCATGCGCCGCCATTTGGACGCAGCATCCGATGCGGTCTTTTCGGGGGGCGTGCTGCTGGCTTTGGTGGAACGGGGCGCTTCCCGCCATCAGGCCTACGAGTGGGTGCAGCGGGCGGCCCTGGGCGGCAGCGGCATGCGCGACCGCCTGAAGGCCGACGCCGACGTCAGCGCCACCCTCGACCACGACACGCTGGACTCGCTGTTTTCATTGGACAGCCAGCTCAAGCACGTCGACGTCATCTTTGATCGCGTCCTCGGCCACGCGGACTGAGGGCACCTGGGCCGGCTCCAACCAAGGTCGCGGCAGCGTCGACGTCAGAAGGAAACGCCGGCGCGCAGGCCGGTCTGGATGATGGTGGTGTCGGGGTCGAGCACGTTGATGTCGACCCCGCCCGAGAACATCACGTGGGCAACGACGAGGCGAGCGCCAACGCTGACGCGGTCAATGCGGTTCTCCGCGTAGCCAACCACATCGAAGACAACGTTGTCGTCGACGTTGGTGGTGTTGGCGGGGTTGGTGTCGACCAGCCGGGTGCTGCCGTTCACAAAGATGCTCTGGTAGCTGACAAACGGCGTCAGGTTGGCGGAGCCAAACAGGCCGAAGCCCTTGGATATCGAGCCACCGGCGGTGATGGTCAGCAAGTCGAGGTCGTCGCTGCCGACCACGCGGTTGATGCCGCCCATCACCGCGATGTCGGGGATGACGACCCACCAATGGTTGCCGGTGAAGCCTTCGTTCAATGCCAGTCGAACGTTGGCGCCGATGTTCAGCATCTGGCTCTCGATGAGCCACTGGGCCCCCATTTCAACCTCAGAGGCCAGGGGCACGGGCAAAACAAACCCCTTTCGTGCACGGGCACCCACCGTCATCGGGAGACGTGAGCCCTTGGTCTCCAGGGCATCCTGCCAATAGGGCTTGTCGATATTGACGGGGTGGAACGCGTAGTCGACGGCGAACTCAAAGCCGGAGATGCCAGTGGTCTCGGCGGGCTGCAGCGCCGACGGCGTGAAGATGAGGCCGAGTTCGCGAACCAATGAGCGAAAGTCCTCGTTGCGCACCACGGGGGCGTTTGGATCGGTGGTGTCGACGAGGCCCAGCAATCCGATGTCATTGGGCCCAGCGAGCGCGGGCGCGGTGGCGGCGACGGCAAACGCAAAAACGAAGGGAACAACGGCGCGCATGGCGGCATTTGGCGCTGTCGACGTCCCCGCCGTCAAGTTCCCTGGCACGAGCACCGGCGCTCCGGGCTGAATGGATCCACCAGGATCCACCGCCACCAGGCCAACGGCCTTCCCCAACAGGCCTGCAGGTGGGGTGCGGGACCCTCACCATTGGCCATTTCTGCAACTGAACATTCGCTCAACCACATCATCTGGTGGTTCGTTTTCTCGCCAGCGACAGATCGAGCGACACCCTGGCCTGCCGTTGACACTGAATTTGGGGGGCTCATACAGTCGCGGTGGATCAAAGTGGGATCCAGTGGTGATTTGCGGATCACGACGGCACGAGCAACGGGAGCGGTGATGATTTTTGGCCGGCACGACGTCCTGATGGACGAGAAGGGACGGGTCGCCTTTCCGGCGGGCTTGCGCCCGGCTCTCGCCACGGGCGGCGGTGCTGACCAGGGCATGGGGGCACTGGACGCCGACACCGCCGGCGACGCGAACACCCGCTTCATCCTCACGCAGTCCCTGTTCGAGAAATGCCTGGTGGGCATGACCGAGGCGGCGTTCGCCGAGCAGGCAAGAAAGGTCGCTGCTATGCCGCCGTCAAACTCGGCGGTGTCCCTCTTCAAGTACCTCTTCATCGCGCCCGCCACGGTCGCCGTCATCGACAAGGCTGGTCGCGTCAACGTCCCGAAGGAGCTTCGGGACTTCGCCAGCCTCGAGCGTGAATGCGTGTGGCTGGGCGTGGTCGACCGCATCGAACTGTGGAGCCGCAGCGGTTACGACGAACTCCGGCGCCGTCATGCCGCGGAAAACCTCGACAACACCCGCGACTACCTTGCAAGGCATGGCTTGTGAGCGAACCCATCATCACTTCTGCCGCCGGTCGCCGCGGCCACCTGCCCATCATGCCCGACACCTGCGTGCGCGAGCTGCAGGTGGTGGCCGGCAACGTCGTCGTCGACTGCACCGCCGGCGGCGGCGGTCATCTCGAGCGCTTTGCTGAGGCCGTGGGCGATGGCGGTACCGTCATCGGCATCGACCGCGACGAGCGCGCCTTTCAAGACGACGCCGCCGGCGGCGTCGCCAAGCGTCATGGCCACGTCAAACTCGTACGACGGCCGTTTTCCGAATTGGAAGCCGCCATCCACGAGGCCGGCGCCGCCACCGTCGACGTCGTCTTCGCCGATCTTGGCGTGTCGTCGTTTCAACTCGACGAAGGGGAGCGTGGCTTCTCGTTTCGCCACAACGCGCCCCTCGACATGCGCATGGACCGCCGCTCAGGCGAGACCGCGGCCGAACTCATCGCCCGCCTCGACGAGGAGGCCCTGGCCAACATCATTTATCTGTATGGCGATGAGCGGCAGAGTCGGCGAATCGCCAAGAGCCTCAAGTGGCACGCGCCACAGACCACCGAAGCCCTCAAGAGCGCCGTTGTGTCTGCCACCGGCCCGGCCCGCGGCAAGATCCACCCCGCCACCAAGACCTTTCAGGCGCTGCGCATCGCCGTCAACGGCGAGCTCGACGAACTGCAGGCGCTGCTCACAGCCCTGCCCCGGGTCCTGGTTCGCGGCGGACGCGCGGGCTTCTTGACGTTTCACAGCCTGGAAGACCGTCTCGTCAAGCGGGTGTTCAAGGGAGCCGGGTTCTTCCAGACCACGAAGAAGCCACTCATCGCTGACGACGGCGAACTCGATGACAACCCCAGGGCCCGCTCCGCGAAACTGCGCGTGGCCGTCTTCGACCCCGAGCGGGTGGACCAGCGCAAGAAACGCTACCAGCGCGACGCCTCTCTTGATGGCGACGACGGCGACGATGGCGACGATGGCGACGATGGCGATGCACAGGAGGAAGAATGAGCAAGCGGCACCACGCATCGACGTCATCGTCACCACCGCCGACGCTGATCTCAATATCGCCCTTTTCGTCAAGTCGGCGGATAACAGCCACAATTTTTCCTTGGGCTTCCTCCACACTGCTGCGGCGAACCCGGCCCATGATTTCCAATTCTTCTTCCAGCATGTCTGCCGCACGAGTGGAAAGATTTCGAAGGACTTTTTCGTGGACTTCGGTGCTCACGCCCTTCAAGGACATGGCGAGATCTTGGGGACTGACCTCACGGAGAATCAGCTGCAGTGACCGGTCATCAACTTTCGCAATATCTTCGAAGAGGAACAGGTGCGAGCGAATAAACTCCGCCAACTTCGGGTCGCGCTCTTCAATACTCTCGAGCAGAACTTTCTCGGTCTGGCGATCGGTGCGCTGAATAATGCTGATCAATGGATCAATACCGCCGATATAAGACGATTCCGTTGTGACCAGCACATTGGACATTTTGCGTTGCAGGACGGATTCGACCAAGCGGACCGAGTCCGGATTGACCCGACCCATGACGCCAATCCGCCCGGCGACCGATCCTTGGGTTTCATCTTGCAGGGAGCAAAGAACTGAAGAGGCTAGATCTGACGGCAAGTAGGCGAGAACAACAGCAATTATCTGCGGGTGCTCATCTTTGATGAAAGACAAA
>CAJBHN010001042.1 GCA_903952805.1 uncultured Myxococcales bacterium
GCCCCGTCGTCGGCTCGTCGTCGCTGCGTTTGCGGACGCGGGTGGAGGGTGGCGCCGACGCGCTCATTGTGGTGCGTGATCAAACCGGCACCAACGCCGCGCTCGCCGACGGCAATGCCTATACGCTGACCGTCAACGTCATCGACAATCCCGATCTCAACGAGACGCCTGCGGGCAACGACACCGCGCCTACCGCGACGTCGGTGACATCGGGAACGGAGTTGCAGGCGTCGTTGGCGTCGACGGCAGACCAGGATGTCTACCGGATCCGCCCCCCCCAAAACGCCAGCCGCGACAACCCCGCCGTGCTCATCGTCAGCATCGACATCGACGGCGTCGACGCCCGAACCTTTCGTCCCCAGGTGTCGGTCCTCGGCGTTGACCCCGAGGTGGCCGCCAACCAGCAGCGGTGTCGCGCGACGTGTGCGGCCTGCGACCAGGATGTCTGCAAAGATGCTCGGTTGCAGCGCTTCATCCGCGGTGGCGGCTATCAGACCGCGGTGCCCCTGCGGGATGCTCGCGAGATGCTCGTCGCCGTCAACGAGTTTGGCGACGACGCCTTTCAAGATGGCGTCGGCTACACCATTCGCTTCGAGATCGTCACCGACCCCGACCCCGACGAGGGCGACGACACCCTGATTGCCAACCTGGAGTTTGCCGGGTTCGCCAACGAGGGCGATTTGCAGCAACAGTTTCAGAGTTCCAAGGCCCGGGCTCGCCCCCTGTCGACCTCGTACCCGCCCGTCTGCAGCAACGGGGGGCCGGCGGGTTGTTTGCCCCTGGTCAACGTACCGACCCCCATCCCCGGGGTCCCCGCCGAATTCACCAAGATGGTCGACTGCTCCGCGCCCGGCACCGGCCCGCAGACCGTCGTCGCCAGCGGACGCCTGGGGTATGAAGGTGACCGCGACTATTTCCGCATTGACGTCCCCCGCGAGGGGTATTGGGCCCTGGACTTCGACTACCAGCTGACGGGGGCCCAGACAACCCCGGTCGAGCTCACGTTGTTCGTACGTGCTGACAATGGCCTCATCGCCAACACGCTGGAGACCGAGCAGACCCTGGGCTCCTGCCTCGACACCACCGATTGCCCAGCGGGGTCCATCTGCGTCGACGGCGCGTGTTGGGCCGACGGCCAGTCCAATCCCACGTTTGCCAGCCACACCTTCCCCGCGGCCGACGAATGCGCCTTCGTCAGCGTCGTGGACCGCGGCGACCGTCCGATCTTTCTGGAAGTGACCGACAACGGTATCAACGATTTCGATATCGACGTCGAATACCGCTTTTCCGTCACCGTTCGCTGCGGCTGTCCGCCGGCCTGCAACCGCGGGGCCGGCAACTGTCAGGGCGCGCCTGCGCCGCGATGATCGGGTTTTCCCTGCTGCCAATGGTTTGTTTTCGAGGTGCCATCGTGTTTCGAGTCGTGATGATGGGTAGTGCGTGTCTCGGCGTCCTGGGCGTGGTCGGTTGCGGTGAGCGGGTGCCGTCTGAGCTGCGTCCCGGCTTTGAGGAACTCATCGACCTGCCATTCAACATCTGCACCGAGGAGGGCAACAGTTCGGTGAATCTGCTGCTGCGCAACGTTGGCGACGATGAAGTCATCATCGCCAGCGTGGCGTTTTCGGCCGATGACACCCAGCCCGACGGCGTCACCAGCTTCAATGCCCCCGTCGTCGACGATACGACGCTGCTGGCCGACGGTGAGGCGTTTGTGCAATTCACCTATCGGGTTCCCGGTGGTTTGTCCCAGCGGGCCCGGTTGGTCATCAATTCCGATGCCGAGGTGAACCCCACTCTCGAGGTTCCGGTCGTGACCCAGGAGCTGGTGGTGGCCGACAAAGCGTCCGTCTGTGGCAGCCCTTGAGCGAGCGTTGACCGGGGCATGGGCCACTGCGGCTGCCGACCGACACGTCTTGAACGGTCCCGGGGCGTTCGGGAAAGCACACCTGCCGATAGCGCACCGCGTCATGGTTCTCGGTGCGCAGTGCAAAGCCATGAACGCGCCCTTTTTCCGGCTCACGGAATTGGCACTGCGATTGCTGTCCTGACTCCACTTCGGCCGAGAGGTGTGCCATAGGCGCACAGCCTGCTCCTTCTGCCGTGTTTTGAGGTGTGGATTGCGACGCTCAACGACCATCATGCTTTGCCTGCTCGCCGCCGGTTCGGCGCTGGCGCAGAGCGCTCCCCCTCCTGCGACCACGACACCGTCCGCGTCTGCTGCCGAGGCCGACAAGGCTGGCGACACGAAGGACGACGACAAGAAGGACGACGACACGAAAGACGACGACAAAAAGGAGGGGGGCTCCGTCAATGCGCGCCTTGCCCCCGGCGGCGTCGTCACGGGTGGCAGCAGCTTCCCCCTCCACATCCAAGCCACCCTCGACAACTCCCTGGGCAACGCGATTTTTGCACCCGGCTATCAGCAGCAGGTCGTTTGGGGCACCTCGCTGAGCCTGCGGATGTCGGCGATGCTGCCGAAGGCCGACTGGGCACCGCGCATGCTGCTGTCGGGCGGCACGGACTTCTCGATCAACAATCTGGTGCCAGCCTCATCAAATCCGACGGCGTATGACCGCCAGATTCAACTGGGTGATGCATCCCTCGCCCTGATCATGCCCGGCCTCTACACCGAGGCGTTCACGGGTATCAGCGTCAGTCTGATCACGTCAGCGCGTGCGCCGCTGTCGTTGGCCTCACGCCAGAATAACCTCATGTTTGGCTTGGGGGCCGCCGCCCAGTTCATGTGGAACTCACCCGAGACGCCCATTGGCAGCTTCTTTGTGCAGTACACGCCGAGCGTTCGCGTCAATACCTACAGCCAGGTCGGCGCCACCATTCCGTGCAGCGCCGCCGGTCCCTTCCGCAACGTCAGCAGCGCCGACCCCATCGACGGCATCACTGAACTGCCCATGTACTTCGGTCGCGCCGAGCAGGTCCTCGACAATGGCGAGTGCATCTTGCCGGGTCGTCAATCCCTCGCCTCGGTCAGCAACAGCATGGCCACCGGCTGGTCCACGGCCGACGGCAGCCACAACGTTTCCCTCAGCCTGGCTTGGGCGCATGCCTTCTTGCGCCCGCTGAAAAACGACCCCTCTCTCTCGTCACCATTTGCGTCGGGTCAGAACTTTGGCGAGAGCAACAGCGGCTCCGTGTCCTACACCTACACGGTCCCTGTCGATTTCAACATGTTCCTCACTGGTGGCATCTTCTCGCAGCAGCCCGTCTACAACGACCAGGGCCAGCTCCGCTTTCCACTGTGGGACTTCGTGACCCCCGCCAACAATCTCAGCGGCTTCTTCTTCGACGTCACCGTCGGCATCTGAGGTCACCCCCATGATGAACCACTTCTTCGCTTCGCTTTCGCAGTCTCATCGGAGGAATTCTTCCATGCGCAGTCTCTTCCTGCTCCCGGCCCTCGCCGCCATCGTCGCCGCCTTCGGCTCGGTGGGTTGCTCCACTCGCAATGAAGACTTGAACCGGGTCGTGAACCCCTATTGGTCCAAGGCGTACTTCAACAGCGAGGACGAGTGGTATCTCCGCTCGACCGTCGTCGACGCGCCCCCAGAGCACGGCTGGATTTCGATTGCCGATGGCGATTGGCTGATGCTGGAAAAGCTCAAGTGGGAAATCACCGAGAATCGCCTCATCGGCTGGCGCACCTATTCCGCGGCCCCCGGCTCTGAGAACGAAGACCTCCCCGGTGCTGACGGCCTCTACCGTGGCCAGCCGGTGGCCATCTTCGCCATCACCGACCATTTCGATGTCCGCCGCGAGTTCAACACCCTCTCGGGCGAGCAAGCCAACGTCATCTCCGAGAATCGCGATCGTCTCTGGTACGACCGCGAATTCATGCGGGTCGATTGGTCGGCCAATCTGGTGCCGACCTACAAGTTCCACATCAATCTCGACACGCCCTACGGCTTCGACTTCGCCGGCGCCAACAACGTGGCCCACCTGTATGGCAGCAACGACCCGGCCAACCCCAAGCGTTGGCGCTTCGAGAGCGACGAAAACGGCCGCCCCGAATACTTTGAGGTCACCACCCGCACCGAAGTGCAGCCCGACATCGCTGGCGTCATCGGCTATTACGGCGTCGCTTTTTCCTACGACTTCTCATCGGCTCTCATCGACGTGCGCCACTCGTTCATGCGCGTGCCCAAGTCTGATTACCAGCCCTTGCCCATGCCTCCCACGGTGGTCCTCGAAGACGAAAACGGCAAAGAAGTCCGCGACGAAAACGGCTTCGCCAAGCGCGTGCAGATCAACGACCGCTTTGCCTACTTCGGCAGCCTCGGCCGCAACACGTTTGACGACAACCGCGGCATGGTCACCTCGGGTCAGATCTTCAACGCCGCCCGTTTCAATCTCTGGAAAAAGACCCAAAACGCCGACGGCAGCATCATTGCGCTGGAAGACCGCGAAGCGCAGCCCGAAGCGGTCACCTACTACACCAACGTCGAGCACCCCAAGCAGCTGATGGACGCCACCGGACGCGTCGGCGCCCAGTGGAACAAGGCATTCCGCGAGACCGTCTACAACGTCAACAAGGCCAAATACACCCGCGCCCTCGACGCCGACGGCATCCCGGCCGACGTCCCGGTCATGTTCGTGGTCAAAGAAAACGACTGCAACGTCGCCAACGTCGAGCGCGTCGTCGCCGGATTGGAAGACGAATTCCCCGACGTCGCCGACCAGGTCAAAGCCGCCGCCAAACGCACGACCGTCAATGACGAGGTTGTTCCCTTTGACGGCACGGTCGCCGCGGTCCGTGCCCGCTATGACGCCGCCAACGAGAGCATCGACAATATGCAGGGCAATGGCCTCGGACCAAACGGCGAGAGCTTCACCGAGCTGCAGGCTCGTGAAACCCAGGCCCTCAACGACCTGGAGCGCATTTGCACCGCGCTGGAATACTTCACCGCCGACGACATCTCGATGGGTCGCAAGGCTCCCGAAGGCATCAAGGCTTTCCGCTATCAGCGCCTTGGTGACACTCGCTATTCAATGCTGAACCTGATCGTCGGCGACTTTCAGTCCGGCTGGCTCGGCCTCGGGCCTCCCTACGCCGACCCCATCACCGGCGAGACGATTTCCGCCACCGCCAACGTTGCGGTGGGCCTGCTCGACCGCTCGGCGGCCCGCGCGGCGCAAGTCGTCCAGGCGATGAACGGCGAAAGCACCGAGCTCGACGTCCTCTTCGGTTTGGACATTGAGCAGTACAACGACAAGAAACTCCTCGAAAACAGCAAGCTCACCACCCGCCGTGCCTCGCAGGCGTCGCGTGACCGTGTGGCCGAAGCCTTCGACGCCCGCGCCGGCCGTTCGGAGCTCATGCAGGAAGTGGCCCCCGGCCGCGCCGTGCGGAAATTCGCCAAGGTCGCCGGTACCGACATCGAAC
>CAJBHN010001043.1 GCA_903952805.1 uncultured Myxococcales bacterium
CAGCGCAGTCGCTGTTGACGACGCACCCAACCTCGCCCTCGCCCTCGCCCTCGCCCTCGCCTTCGCCTTCGCCTTCGCCGCCGTCATCGGCTGGCGGGCTGTCGCAGCCGGTGTTGAGGGTCAAGACGGCGCAGGCCGCCAGCAACAGAACTGGAATTCGCATCATGGTGGTTTCCTTGGTGACCGGGTCGTTTTGCCCCAGCGGACGCCGCAGGGCAACGCTGACCGTCAAAAAAAGAGGGTTTCCGACACCTGATCGACCGATGGACTCCCAAAGCCTGGCGGGACCCGGCTGGCGTTTTCCCCGCCCACGGCGCGCCGACGCAATTCGCCGGCCGCCGACCAATCGCCGCTGGCAGGGTGGGTTTTCATCCCACCCCCACCACCGCACCGATATCAGCGTCGACGACGGCGGCTCAGCAGGCCCAGCAGGCCCAGGCCGAGCAGGCTGGCGTCGGGGCCGCTGGCGTCGCAGCCGCCGCAGCGGAGGCCGCCGCCGCCGAGGCTGATGTCGGCGGCCTCGCCCTCGCCTTCGCCCTCGGCAGGGGCGGCGCCGCAGACGCCGTCGGTGCAGACCTCGCTGCCAGCGCAGGGGACGTCGGCACGGCAGGCGACGGCGCAGCTGAAGTCCTCGCAAAAGTCTTGGGGGGTCGCGCCAACGAAGTCCGGCACGCCGTCGGCGAGGCAGACCTGCAGGGTCTGGATGCGGACGCCGTTTCGGCCCTGGGCGTACACGTCGACACTGCGACAGGCGGCGTCGCCCGGGCAGCGCTCGCCGTCGTCGCAGGTGGTGGCGCACACGCCGGGCTGGGTGCTGCCGTCGGCGGCGAGGGTGCCGACACAGGCACCGCGGCCGCCGCAGTCGTCCGAGGTCGTGCAGGCGGTGCAGATGTCGCAGCCGGCGCGGTCGTCGTAGCGGCAGTCGCCGGTGGGGTCGCAGTAGTCGCCGGCCTGACAGTCGGCGTCGAGGGTGCAGCGGTCGGCGTGACCGGGGTTGGGCACGCAGATGGGAAAGTAGAAGTCGCCGCTGCCGCTGCCGACGGGGCCGGCCTCGTACACCGTGACTTCACGGCAGCCAAACTGGCTGTCGCGGGTGCACTCCGACGTCACTTCGGCGCAATGAAAGCCATACGGGCAGCTGCCGGGCCCCTCGCTGAAGCAGATGTCGCCGCACAATTCCTTGCCCTCCTCAGACTCCACCAGCACCGATGTGAAGAGCTGCTGGTTGAAGCAGGCGCCGAAGTCGGCGGGGCCGCCGCCGTTGGGGTCGCCGACAGCGCAGATGCGCACGCCGTTTGGATCTGACGTCGCTGGCCGGCAGTCGAAGCTGTCGACCCGGCAGTCTTCGCCGGGCTCGCAGGAGGGGTCGCAATCGGCGTCGGTGGCGCACTCGATGCTGCACACCGTGGTGGGCTCGAACTGGGTGTTGAGAGTGCCCACGCAATAGGCGCAGTCGGCGTCGCAGGGGGCGAGGAAGTCGGTCTTGCCCTCGATGGGCAGCTCGCAGGCGCCGAGCTCGACGTTGCACACCGAACCCATGGCGCAGTCGCTTTGGGCGGTGCACGCCGTCAAGCAGAGGTTGTTGGCCGAGCACACGGGACACGCAGCGGCGTCGACGGTGTCGCAGCGGACGCCCGCGGTGCCGAGGGAGGTGGGGTCGAGGGCGACAGCGACGGCTTCGCGGGCGTTGACGCGGCCGTAGCCGAAGCCAATGGAGTGACCGTTGTCGTCGTATTCGAAGGCCGCCTCGATGTCCTGACCAACGTCCTGATGGGCCGTTTGGCGACCACGCCCGGTTGGCGGTCGATGCTGAAATTGTGGGGCGATGATGACCGCGCCATTGCCTTGGCTGCGCTTGAACAATTCGACATTGCCAATCTGTCGGCCCAGCGTGCTGATCAATTGTCGGGTGGCCAGCAGCAACGCGTGGCGATCTGCCGTGCGCTGGTGCAGGAGCCCGATCTGCTTCTGGCCGACGAACCGATTGCCTCGCTCGATCCGCGCAATACCCGCATCGTGATGGACTCGCTTTTGCGTATCAACAAGCATTTCGGCATCACCGTGGTGTGCAATCTCCATTCGCTCGACTTGGCCCGCAGCTATTGCGACCGGCTGATCGGCATGGCGCAAGGCCGCGTAGTGTTTGACGATGTTCCTGCCGCTTTGACCGAACATGTGGCCCGCGAGCTCTACGGGCTGGAAGCCGGAGAGGTGATGGACGGAGCCGAACAGACCGGCACAACCGAAGGCTTTGCTGTTTCCACCGCTGCCTGAGCATGCAACGGCTGGCATTTTTGCTCGTTTATTCCTGATTTAAAGAGGTGATGACATGATCAATCGTCGTATCGTAATGGCGGGCCTTGCGGCCGGCGCGCTTGCTGCCAGTGTTTCGGGTGCCTTCGCACAGGACTGGAAAGCCAAATATCCTGAACTGGTTTTTGCCACCATTCCCGATGAGAATGCGTCGGGTGTGAATGACCGTTATGCACCC
>CAJBHN010001044.1 GCA_903952805.1 uncultured Myxococcales bacterium
TCTTCGAGAAACCGTGAAAGTTGCTCTGCTGTGGTCTTCGTTGGCCATATCCAATGCTGTTCTCGCGGAGGCACCTGCAGCAGCTCCCGGTCCGGTCTCAGCGGCGGACGCGGCGACCTCCTTGTCGGCGCCATCTCCTGCCGCCGTGGCTCCGCCCGCAGGGCTGGGGCCCACGGAGTTGGCCGTTGAAAAGCTCATTCTGCCCAACGGTCTTGAGGTCATCCTCCATGAGGACAAGCGAACGCCGCAGGTGACTGTGAACGTCTGGTATCATGTGGGCGCTTTCAATGAGCAGCCAGGCAAAACGGGCTTCGCCCACCTGTTCGAGCACCTGATGTTCCAGGGGTCGGCCCACGTCCCCCCCGAGAAACACTTCAAGTTTCTCGAAGAGGCTGGGGCGAGCTTTGTCAATGGCTCGACCGATTACGACCGCACTGACTACTACCAGACCGTCCCTCGCCACGAAGTGGAGCTTGCCTTGTGGCTTGAAGCCGACCGCATGGGGTGGTTGATGGAGAGCATGGGTCAGCCGGTCCTCGATGAACAGCGAGGCGTCGTCAAAAACGAGCGCCGCCAGACGACCGAGGCGTCACCCTACGGACTGGCGCGCGAAAAACTTTGGCAGGCCGTGGTTCCCCCATCACATCCCTACCACGGTATGGTGATCGGGTCGCTGGCAGACCTCGATCGCGCCAGCCTCGACGACGTGCGACGGTTCTATGACGATTCCTATGCGCCGGCCAACGCGACGCTCTGCATCGTTGGTGACTTCGACACAGCAGACATGAAGAAGCTGGTCGATAAATACTTTCGTTCACTTCCTGCCTGGAAGCGCCCAGACCGCCGTGCGGTAGCGCCGCCAACCATGACGGCAGATGTGCAGGTGTTGTTCGAGGAGCCAGTGGCCACGCTTGCCTACGTCGAGATGTTGTGGCTTGTCCCAGGTCGTGGTCAGCCTGGTGAACTCGACTTGGAGGTGCTTGCCCATGTGCTTGGTGATGGCATCGCCTCCAAGCTGCAAGACGCGTTGCTTGTCCAAACGGAGCAGGCGGAGTCGGTATCGGTTGAGATGGAATCTCTGGCCAACTTTGGTGCGTTCCATATCGGGGTTGTGGTGCGACCTGGTGTGGCTGCTGTGGACGTCTTGGAGACCATCCAGTCCCAGCTTGACTACCTCCAAGAGATTCCAGTTCAGCCAGAAGAAGTCGCTCGCACCAAGAAGCTGCTGGAAACCGAGTTTGTCTTCTCCCTGGAGTCGGGTTCAGGTCGTGCCAACGTCCTTCAGGAGCACAACCATTATGAAGGCGACCCTGGGGCCTGGAGGCAACGCATGGCGGCGCTGCGTGCGGTTACCGACGAATCTGTCATGGCCGCCATGAAGACTTGGCTGCCCAAAGACCATCGCGGTGTGTTGATCGCCACGCCGGCGATTCCAAAGGCCGTGATGTCTGCCGATGCCCCGAAGGGTTCGCCGCCCGCTGAGGAGCAGAGATGATGGGAGTCACCCGCATCAGGCTGTTGGCCTGCGTCAGCGCCGCCTGCCATCCGACCACCCCCCCCCATCACGTTCCCCCATCATTTCATACCCCCGCATCACGTTCCCGCA
>CAJBHN010001045.1 GCA_903952805.1 uncultured Myxococcales bacterium
CTCCACCAGGCTCAGGTGGGCCGAGCGTTGCAGCACCCGATAGTGGGTGATGGCGGGGCGGGCGTTGGGTTGGGTCGACACCCGCACCGTCAACGTCTGCGGATTTTCAAACAGCGCGGCATCAATGGTGCCTTCGTCGTGTTCGACGCGGCCCTCGACGACGGCGACGTAGGTCTTGGTGGTCTCGCCCCAGTTGGCGAAGAAGAACTGCTGGGCCTCGGGGCTGCGGGGCAAGAGCAAGACGCCGCTGGTACCCCGGTCGAGGCGATGACACGGAAACAGGCGCTCGCCGCCGCGCAGCTGGGGCCCCACGACGTTCAACACCGTCAGGTCGCCGCCGCCGGCGGTGCCAACCGTCAGCAACCCCGACGGTTTGTTGACGACGACGAGGTCGCGGTCGACGTGCAAGATCTCGACGCCGTGGGGAGGGGCGGGCTTGCCGCCGCCGCGCTTGAGTTCGACGGTATCGCCGGGAATGAGGGCCAGCGTCGCGCGGGTCTGGGGTTGACCGTTGACGAGGATGGCGCCGTCGCGGAGCCGGTCTTTGACCGTGCTCTTTTTCATCTCGGGCATGGCGGTGCCCAAAAAGGCGACCAGGGTGGTGGGCTGCTCGACGCGATAGACTGACACCCAGCCAGCCTACTCGTCAGAGCGCTCCGCTCAACATGGAAACGGCCGCCACTTGCCGGCGACCCACGACGAGGACTTCACGGGACGGGCCTCGACGGCCGACCGCCGCGCAGACCGGCAGCCCGTCCAACCCGGCAGCTCATGCTGCCAAGATGCCCGCTTGCGGTTCGGTCTGTGCTAGAACACGTTCACCCTTGCCGTGAACGCATTTGCGGAAGGGGCGGCTGGATGGATATCCTCTTTCAGTCGGATAAGGAACGAAAGCTGTTCGAGGACGACAAGGCGCTGCGGAAGCGGTTCGGCGCAACATGCGCCAAGAAGATCCGCATCCGTCTCGACGACCTTCGCGACGCCGCGGATCTTGTCGTGATGTCGAAGTTGGGTGGGCGGCTCCATCCGATGACCGGCGACCGCGCTGGTCAGCTCTCTCTCGACGTCGAGCACCCCCTCCGTCTTCTCTTTGTCTGCGTGGATGAGCCACTGCCGACAAAGGAGGACGGCAGCTTGGACTGGGCGAAGGTCAGGACCGTTCGGATTGTCGGAGTGGAGGACACCCATGAGTAGCGCATCTCGAAACGAATACACGCCGGAGAACGTCAGCCCACCAGGCGCGTCGCTGGCCGACCTCCTCGACGAGCGGAGTCTGTCGCAGCGTGAGTTGGCGAAGCGGATGGGCCGCCCGACGAAGACCATCAACGAGATCATCAAGGGCAAAACAGCCATCACGCAGGACACCGCGCTTGCGTTGGAGCTGGCCGTGGGTGTCCCTGCATCATTCTGGAATGCGCGCGAGGCTCGCTACCGCGAACACCTTGCTCGCGCCGAACAGCGCCAGGAGATGGGCCTTCATGCCGACTGGGTTCGTCTCTTTCCCTACGCAGAGATGGCAGCGCTCGGCTGGGTCGCGGCTTCCAGTCGCGTCGCTGAGAAGGCGCACGAGTTGCTCAAGTTCTTCTCGATCGCCAAGCCAGAGCAATGGGGTGAGGTGTACGAACAACCGACCAATTGATTAACAGTCAACTGCGCTACCGCTGCGCCATTAGGGAATAAA
>CAJBHN010001046.1 GCA_903952805.1 uncultured Myxococcales bacterium
CCGACCGGCTCATTGAGGGCTATGGCCTGTCGCGCGCCGGCGTCGACCGCCTGGTGGATGCGGGCTGCAAGCTTCTCGTCACCGTCGACTGCGGCGTCACCAATCACGACGAAATCCTCTACGCACGCAACCGCGGCATTGAAGTCGTCGTCGTCGACCACCACACGGTGCCGGTGGAGTTGCCAAAGGCCGCCGCCGTCATCAACCCGCATCGCCTGGACTGCACCCGGGGCAGCGAGATGCTGTGCGCGGTCGGCGTCACGTTCAACCTGGTCATGGCCCTGCGCCGTCGGCTGCGGGATCAGGGATGGTTCTCGTCGTCGCGCCCCGAACCCGACCTCAAAGACGCCCTCGACCTGGTGGCGCTGGGCACCGTCGCTGACGTCGTGCCGTTGGTCGGCGAAAATCGCATCCTGGTGCACAACGGCCTCAAGGCCCTGCAGATGGGCAAGCGTCCCGGCCTGCAGGCGTTGCTGCAGGTGGCCGGTGTCGACGTCAGTCGCGTCGACGCTGGCGACCTTGGCTTTCAACTCGGCCCCCGCGTCAACGCCGCCGGCCGTCTCGGCGACGCCATGAAGGGCGTGCAACTGCTGCAGAGCAACGCTGCCGACGCCGCCGGCCTTGCGGCGCTTCTCGACGCCGAGAACCATGCGCGACGCGCGATTGAAAAAGACATTGTCGCCGCGGCCATCAAGCAGGTCGAGCAGAGCGTCACCCTGCGGGCCGCCCGCGCCATCGTCGTCGGCGACGAGCGCTGGCACCCAGGTGTGGTGGGCATCGTCGCCTCCCGGCTGACCGACCGCTTTGGCCGTCCCGCCATCGTCTTTGGCGAGGGGGGCCGCGGCAGCGCTCGCAGCATCGAGGCCTTCCACATGTACGACGCCCTGCGCCGCGTGGCGGCCGATCTCGGCACCGACGTCGTCGCTGGTTTCGGTGGGCATGCCCACGCTGCCGGTGTTCGTCTGGCGTCAGGGGGCTTTGAGCGTTTTCGCGACGCGATGCTGGCCTACGCCGAGCGCACCTTGCAGCCTGAAGACTTGCAGCGGGTCGCGTTTCACGACGGGGCCATTGGGCCAGAGACCATGCGCAAGGACGTCATCCAGCAGTTGGCGGTGGCGGCGCCTTTTGGCCGCAAGAACCCCGAGCCCTGTTTTGTCGTGCCAGGGGTGCGCCTGCGCAACATCAAGGTCATCAAGGAGGAACACTTGAAGGGCAGCATCGATCCCCGCAGCTTTGGCAGCGGTGCTGTCGGTTTCGTCGACGTCATCGCCTTTGGTGCCGCCGCTCGCGCCGCCGAATGGGAGGAGCCAGTGGACCTGCTGGCGGTCCCTGAACTCAATGAATTTCGTGGCAACACCACGGTGCAGTTGCGGGTGCGCGACTTTCGTCGCGCCGAGGGGACGCGATGACCCCAGCCGTGTTGGCCTTGAGCATCCTCTTCGTCGCCGACGACGCGGCCCTGCCATCGGTGCTGGTGCAGCTCGTCGAGCAGCCCGGCGCTCGCCAGGCAACCCTGGCGATGGTCGACGATGACGCCGCGCCTGTCACCGTCGAGGTGGCCGATGCCGGCGGGCGTGCGTCACTCGTGCGCGCAGATTGGCCCCAGGTCCCTGGTGGCGTGTCGGTATCGCCCGCCGTCGACGGCGTCATCGTCACCTTTGACGACGCCGGTGCCTGGACGCCGCTGTTTGTGTCCGTGCCCCCGCCGCCGGTGCTCGACGCCAAGGGGCGTCCGGCAAAGGCGACGAAGCCAAAAGCGTTGGCGTCGACGTTGCCGTGGCCGCCGCCGTCATTGCCGGTGGCGTCGCCCACCACGCTGCGGCTCTTTGTCCCCGCTGTGGTCGATGGTGAAGTCGGACCGGCTACGCTGCATGGGGCTGATGGCCTGCGAATCCCGGGTGTGGCGGTGGCCTGGAGGCAGCGCTTCGCCGACACAGGAACCGTCGCCGTCAGCTCCGTCGGCGCCGACGTCGACGTCAGCCCGCCAACGCTGCTGGTGGAGGCGCCAGCCACCGGCATGTCGAGCCCGACCGGTCCCTGTGCCCCGCTGGCGTCGTCCGTGCTGCAGCGCCTGACCCGCTCGGTGGTGGGCGTTCCCGTGTGCGTCGCCGGCCTGGTGGTCGCGAGGCTGGTCGGCACCCGCTTTGGGGATCTGCCGCCCGGGGATCGCGTGTCCCATGGCCTGCTGGTCGGCGCGGCGCCCGCGCCGTCCAAGCCAGCCGCGAGCCCGCTCGCAGCGCCGCCGGGCGTCACGCCGGTCCCGTCGCCGTCGCGCGGCCGCTGATGTGATGTATTGAAATGTAGGCAACACCGCGTATCGACGAGGTCGGCGCGACGACCGTCCCACTGGCGCCAAAACCGATGCCTGCGCGCTAAGCATGCCCATGCCCGTTCGCAACGATCCCGCCGCGCTTCGCACTGCACTCCTGGCCGCCATCCAGAGCAAGAACTTCGACCCGGCCACCGGTCAGTCGACCGCCGGGCTGTCGAGCAACGAAGTCACCAAGCTGCTGACGGACCTGCGCAAGGACGGCGTGACCACTGACGAGGCCAAGGCCGTCGTCGACACCCTCGTTGAGGCCCTCAAGACGGGCTACAACACCAGCACGGCCCGCGAACATAAGAGCATTCAGCGCCTCCTCGACACCGTCGACCGCCTGGCCCCCGGCGTCATCGCCGACAAGACGCAGTTCACCCAGGGCGGCAACACCGCGTGGCTCTCGTTGTTGCAGGCCCGCGTTGGTGGGACGACGCCGACGCCGACGCCGACGCCGACGCCGACGCC
>CAJBHN010001047.1 GCA_903952805.1 uncultured Myxococcales bacterium
AAGCTTGGACGCCGCCCGGGCATGGAGCCCAAGGTCGTTGACGATGGTGACGGAACGACGCTCTTCAGCCATGCAGGCCTCCGCTCGTGAGCTTAGCTCCGATCGACGTCGCGGTGGCGAGCTTTCACTTCAATCCCTCGCTCACGCAGCGCCGCGACGCCCGCTTCGACGAGGGCGACCGAGCGGTGTTTGCCTCCCGTGCAGCCGATGGCGACGGTGGCGTAGCTTTTGCCCTCGGTTGCGAAGCGAGGCACGACAAACGCCGTCACGTCGACAATCTTGGCCAGGTAGCTGCTGGCGTCCTCGTGGTGAAAGACGAAATCACGCACGGCGGCGTCGCGCCCCGTCTGGCCCTTGAGGTCCTCGACAAAGTAGGGATTTGGCAGGAAGCGGGCGTCGAAACAGAGGTCGAGGTCGTTGGGGAGCCCGTACTTGAAGCCGAAGCTCAGCAGCGTGACCAGCAGCCGCGAACCGTCGCCGCCAAAGCGTTCACTGACGAGGCGCTTGAGGTCGTGGACGCTGAGACCACGGGTGTCGATGATGGTATCCGCCCGGGCTTTGACGTCGTCGAGCAGGGCCCGTTCAGCGGCGATGGCCGTGTAGAGACTCGAGTCGCCGTGTTGGCTGCCGTCGCCACTGGTGTCCAAGGGGTGCCGCCGCCTGGTTTCTTGAAAGCGGCGCACGAGCACATCGTCGTCACAGTCGAGAAACAGCAACAGCGGCCGGGCCGCCAAAGTACCCTGGTCGGCGAGTTCGGCCAGGCGGGCCCAGGTGGTGGGGAACTCGCGCAGGAAGCTCGCTTCACGGGCGTCGACCACGAAGGCGAACTTGGTGCGGGCATCGCCGGCGCCAGCCATCGTAATCAAAGGTTCGATCAGTTGGGGGGGCAGGTTGTCGACGACAAAGAAGCCCAGGTCCTCCAGGGCGCGAGCCGCGGTGGTCTTGCCGGCGCCAGCCAGACCCGAGAGCACGATGACCTGCTTGCCTGTCATGAAATCCTCGCTACGTCAGCCGCTACGCTGTGTTGACCCATGGGGCGTCTCGGGCGCTCGATGGCTGCTCAGCCAAGACGGCGGATGGCCTGCCACGACGACAGATCGGCCAGGGCGCGCTCGGAAAGCAGGTGCTTTCGATCGCTCTTTTGGGGCTTCTTGGCCTTTTTGCCATCGAGGCCGGGCAGGGGCCGCAACACCTCGGCTGGCAGTGGCTCCATCATGGGCCAGATGATGTTGGACGGCTGAAAGCGAGCGTGGGGATCGGCGCGATTGGTGCCCCGACAATGACGCCACAAACCTCCCAGTGCCGTCGTCGTCGGCGGCACCGTCGACGCAGACAGCTTGCCCTGCAGCACGTCTTTCATGACCATCGCGGTCAGCAAGCCCGAGGCGGTGGACTCGACATAGCCCTCGACGCCCGTGATTTGCCCGGCAAACCACAAATTCGGTCGACCGCGCAGCGCGCCGCTGTCGTCGAGAATCGCCGGGCTGTCGACGTAGGTGTTGCGGTGAATGGCCCCGTACCGCAGAAATGCCACCTCGCGCAGCGCGGGAACCAACGAAAAAACCTCCCGCTGCGCCCCCTGCTTCATGCGCGTTTGGCAGCCCACGATGTTGTAGGACGTGCCGGCGAGGTCTTCCTTGCGCAGCTGCAGCACGGCGTGGGCCCGACGGTTGGTGACGGGGTGATACAGGCCCACGGGCTTCATGGGACCAAAGCGCAGCGTGTCCTTGCCACGCTCGGCCATGACCTCGATGGGCAAGCAGCCATCGAAGTAGTGCAGCTCTTCGAACTCATGGGCACTGGCGGTGTCGGCAGCGCGCAGGGCGTCGTAGAACAGGTCGTATTGGGCCGGCGTCATCGGGCAGTTGAGGTAGTCGGCGCTGTCGCCCTTGTCCCATCGGCTCTTGAAGTAGGCGCCGCCGTCGGGATCGATGTCTTCGGTGATGACGCTGTCGGCGTCGATGATGGGCGCGATGGCGTCGTAAAACGCCAGGCGTTCCTGGCCGCACAGGCGGGCAATATCGGCGGCGAGGGCGTCGCCCGTCAGGGGGCCGGTGGCGACCAACGTCGGCACGCCGTCGTCGGCAATGGCCATGACCTCGCCCGGCACAATCGTGATGTTGGGCATGGCCCGCAGCCGGGCTTCGACCGTGTCGGCGAACACCACGCGGTCCACCGCGAGGGCGTCGCCGGCGGGCACCCTGGCGACTTCGGCGCAGGCCATGATGAAGGACCCGCAGCGTCGCATCTCCTCTTTGATGAGGCCGACGGCGTTGTCGACGTTGGAAGAGCGAAACGAATTGCTGCACACGAGCTCTGCCAGCCGGTCTGAGACCTGTGCTGGCGTGCGCTTGACGGGCTTCTGCTCGTGCAGCGTGACCCGATGGCCAGCCTCCGCGAGCTGAAACGCTGCTTCACACCCTGCGAGACCGCCGCCGATGACCCTGACGTCCATGGTTTTGGCGTATCCCAGCGATGGGCCGACGGCGAGCGGGTCTGTTGCGTTGCCTACAATACCGTACATGTCGCATCGTCGTCGTCGGCATGATCTGGCGGCACGATGCGCTGCCACGGTCGCGATGCACAAAAAACCACCGCCGTCGGCGGTATCGGTATGGACCCACAGTTGCGCACGGCCCCTCCGGCCATCGACGGCCTCGCTGCCCAGGCCACTGCTCTCGCTGCGGCTCTCGACGCTGGCGTCGACCTGGGGGACGTTGGCATCAGCGATGACGTCGCCTGGGTCGCGCTCGACGCGGCCGGCCTGGGAGGTGGCTTTCGTGAGGCCGTCATGGCCGCCGGTGGGCCGGTGGCGGTCTTGCGCCAGGGGCAGGTCGCGGCTTTCAGTTCCCCCAGACGTCGACGACGCGTCCTGCCGCGCGACGCCATCGCTGCCCGACTGCGCCTGTTGCTGCCCTGGTTTGACATCGGTGCCCGCGTCGTCGCCGATCAGCGTCGCTTGACGCGCTTTGCCGATCATCCGGCATGCGCCTTCTACGGTTTCGGCGCCGACGTCCCAGACCCCCGACGGCCCGTGGTCGCCATCGTCGGGAGCCGCGAAGCCGGCCCGGCGTTGCTTGAGCGCACGGCATCCCTGGCGCGTCGCCTGGCGAAGGCTGGCGCCGTCGTCGTGTCGGGCGGCGCCAGTGGCATCGACGCCGCCGCCCACCACGGGGCCGCCGATGCCAACGGCGATGTGGTCATCATCAGCGGTCGGCCCATCGCCGGGCGTGTCGAGGTGCCCATCGACGTCCGCCACGATGCGCGCTTGTGCTGGCTCACGCCCTATGGGCCGTGGAGCAGCGGTGTGCCCCACGGTCGCTTCGCCCAGCGCAACGCCTTCATTGCCGCCATGGCCGACGTCACCATCGCCGTCTGCGGCGGCCCCCGCTCTGGCACGCGGCACACCGTCGACGCCGCCCTGCTCTTTCGGCGGCCCGTGGTGACCCTGGCTCCGTGTTCGAGCCAGCCGGACCTGGCGTCCATTGCCACCCGGCTGGTGGCCACCGGGGCCGGCGACGTCGTCGACGACGACATCACCCTGGATGCGTTGCTCCTGCGCAGCGTTTCGGAGGGGGCCCACGCCAACTGGGTCAACGATGCCCAGCCCGGGTTGCCATTTCCGCCGGGCGGGTCGTCGTCGTTATCGTCGTCGTCGTCGTTGGCTCCCGACACGCTCGCCCACCCGCTGCTGCGGCTGTTGGGGGCCCGTGGCGCGCTGACCATCGACGACGCCGCTGCGGCGCTGCAGTCGAGTGTGCGCGAGTTGATGGTCGAGGTGGCGCTGCTGGAACTCGATGGCGCGCTGCGTCGTGACGGGGCTGTGCTGCGCGTCTCTGCGCTTGTCACGTCGCGCGGCGAAGGCTAACCGACGCCGTCTGTGACGACTTTGACGACGGAGCGAAGTGATGATGAAGGGTGCTCGGAGCGACGTGACCAAGTGCATCGGCGACACGCCGATCGTGAAGCTCAACAAGGTCGGGGCCCACCTGGCGCCCCATGTCGAGCTGTACGCCAAGCTTGAGTACATGAATCCAGGCGGCTCGGTGAAGGACCGAATCGGTGGCTACATGCTTGAAAAAGCAGAGAAAGCAGGCCGAATCAAACCCGGTGGCACCATCATCGAGGGCACCAGCGGCAACACCGGCATGGGCCTGGCGATTGCTGCGGCCGTCAAGGG
>CAJBHN010001048.1 GCA_903952805.1 uncultured Myxococcales bacterium
AACCATACTGCCCTCCCTCCGCCGCGAAATGCTCTTCGTGGCGACGATGGCGGTATGCCTGATGGTCGCCATGGTCGCCGTCACGTTGCGCTATCTGAAGCCGGCACCACCGCGGACCATCGTCATGGCCGTGGCGAAGAACGAAGGAGGCGGCCGGCATTATGCGAAACGCTACAAGGAAATACTCGCCCGCGACGGCGTCATCCTTGAAATTCGCGAGACTGTTGGCTCGGTCAAGAGCCTGGAACTTCTGGCCGAGGCCAGCTCTGGTGTCGATGTCACCATCGTGCCGAGCGGGACTCGAGCGGCGAAGGATGTGCCGGGCATCGAATCCCTTGGGGGAATGAATTACCTGCCGCTGTGGATTTTCCAGCGCGGCGAGCCATCCTTCGATCCTGGCCAACTGCGCGGACGTCGTATCGAGATTGGCCCCGAGGGGAGTGCTACGCGGGTGCTGGCGCTGCAGGTGCTCGGACTGACGGGCGCCGACCAGCCGCCGACCGAGATCTTCGGCAATGACCGGGAAGAGGCAACCAGACGGCTCGTCGCCGGGGAGGTGGATGCGTTGTTTGTGGTCGCGTCGGCGGAATCGCCAGCCATCGCCAAACTCGCAGGGACCAAAGGCGTGACGCTGATGAGCATAGAGAGGGCCGAGGCGTATGCGCGCAAATTGCCAGCGCTCGAACATGAGGTCCTGCCGCGCGGTGTCTTTGACCTCAGCGCCGATATCCCCGCGAGCGACGTGGACCTGCTCGCCACAACGGCGACCCTGCTGGCCCGCGCAGACTTGCACCCTGCCGCAGAGCACCTCCTGCTGCGCGCCGCCACTGAGGTGCACGGCAGTGCCGGCGTCCTCGATCATCTGGGCGAGTTTCCGTCGGCGAGAGAATCGGGCTTCCCGCTCAGCGGCGAAGCTCGCCGGTATTACTCGTCTGGCGGGTCGCTGCTGCTGCGCTTTTTGCCGTTTTGGGCCGCGAATCTGGTCGACCGCCTGTGGGTGATGCTGCTGCCGATTTTGGCGCTCGTGGTCCCGCTCATTCGAGCCCTGCCACCGATATACCGCTGGCGAGTCCAGCGACGCATTTATCGGTGGTACGCGAGCCTGAAGGAGATTGAACTTGATTTCGAACGCGCGCCGCCAAAGACGATTGAGGCTGTCGAGGCACTCCAATCCCGGGTCGATGAGCTCGAGGTCGCCGTAAACCTGACGGCAACCCCCCTGGCCTATTCAGCCAATCTCTTTGTCCTGCGTGAGCATATCGACCTGCTGCGGCGCAGAATCCAAACACAGGCATCTCGGCGACCGCAGGCTCAGCAGGAGCTCAACCTCCCCACCTGAGTCTGGCTCTCGAAGCGCAGGCACTGTGGCCCAGCTTGGAGACGGGGCCGCTATCGGCGGGTCCTATTCCCGTTGACGCCGTTTCGGGGCGGCAAATTCGATATCAACAGCTCGCTCGCCTCAGCCTTGCGCCCCCATACTGCCCACTCTTGCCTGGTTCTCGGTTGCATCTCCACCTCCTGAGAGAGAGCTCCCCAAGCAAGGGGCAACTGCCTCGACTGGGTTCAGTGAACCAATACCCTGCCTACGCCCTCTTCTTCGTCCGCGCCCCGCGCACGCGCACAGTCGAAGCTTTTCGCCCGGACCCGCGCGTTTCTCGAATCAAAATCTCAGCCGGAATCCCAAGCTCAGCGTGCAACGCCCGCACCATCGCCATGCTCAGCGACCGCTTGCGATTCAATATCTCCGCAACCCGCCCCCGCGAGCCGAGGAGCGGTTCGAGCTCTTTTCGGGTCAGGCCGCGCTGCTCCATCATGAACTCGATGGCCTCGACGGCATCAGGCGGAGGGATCGGGTGATGTTCTCGCTCGTAGCTCTCGACGAGAATGGAGAGCAGGTCGAGGCGCTCGTAGGCAGCAGTGCCTTCGGCGGCGTCGATGACCTCATCGATCGCGGCGAGCGCGGCGTGGTAATCGGCCTCGGAATGAATCGGGCGAATGTTCATGTCAGACCTCGTTCGCATTTATCTTGTCGTACGCCGTGTGGGAGCCGACGAAGCGGACGTAGACGCGGCCCATCGGGTAGATGACCTTGACCACGACGCGGTAGTTGTTTCCGCCGACGTTGAAGACGACGCGGTTGTTCGCAAGGAAGCTGGCGTGGGGGAAGGTTCGCTTGATGTCCGCGGGCCCGCCCCACTGCTGACCCTCGACGACGGCGTGCCAGGCGCGCAGCGGCACCTCGGCATCCGGATGCTTCATCCAGAAGGCCTGCAATGTCGCGCGGGCGATGATGTGCACGAAAAGACAAATAGCATGCTCCCAAAACGGGAGCAAGTCCCCGGGACGCACCGCGTGATCACCTCGGTCGCGTCGAAGCACATGCTCATTCTGCTGGCTTCTGCAGCGCAGGCGTGGTCCTCGCGAGCAGGCGAACGACCCGCTGCGGTTGTGGCCAATCACGAAGGAACGGGGCGCCAATTCATCGGCGCCAGCCGATGAACTTGTAGACAATATCACGACATGGGCGGCGCCCGTGTCGGTGAATTCCCCCGCGGCACCCGGGTCGTTTGCCGCTGCTGGCATTCCGAATCCGCGGCGCCAGCGAGATCGCAGATCGAGGACAGCGCCGCACGCACCACCTGGTGATCGAACTCGGCATGGTGCGAGGGGACGCCAGCCGTGACCTTCTGCGCGGCGCGTTTCACACCGCGTTGGCGCAGCTGACGGCGTCGCGATCGGCGCGGGCAGTGCGGGTGCTGGCCCTGCAGCGCAATGACGCGCTTGCTTTTGACGTCGACGAGTCAGATGGCGAAGCGTTGCGGCGCCGTATCCTCGATGTCGCTCGGGAACTCGGCGCGCCGATCGGCGAGGTGAAGATTTGGGCTGGCGCCCCTGCGGCCGAGGCCTCGGCGGGATAGGGATGCGCTGGCCTGCAGTGGTCCAGCGATCCAGCGACCGGGCCGTCGTCGTGGAGGCTGTCGTCCGCGATCGCGGGGTGTCGGCGGGTCGGCGCGATACGCCGCCGGGGGCTGGCAATGGCGCACCGTCAGCGGCATGGTCGACGGGGCGCCGGTCCAGGCGTTCAGAAGGGCGAAGTATGGGCGTGATCGTGGTCTTGAGGCGTGAAGCGGCCCCATGACGGCGTCCTTCGATATCATCCACATCGCCCCAGGGGCGCGCGTGGCGGGCGTGTTGCCGGGCGAGCCGGTGCTGTTGCCGTCGTCGTCGAGCTTTCGCATCGGGCGCGCCGACGGCAATGATCTCATCCTCCGCGGCGTCCGCGGCTTTCCCAACGTCATGATCGATCCGTGTCTGGGCAGCCACATCGTCATGAGCGTCGCCAACGTGCCGCTCTGCATCAACGGACGCCCGGCGGGGCGACGGCACCTCCTCGAGGATGGCGACGTCCTCGGCGACGCCAACGGTGTGGCGTTTCGCTATCACGCGAGCGCCGACGCCATCCCGTGCCTGCTGGGCCTTGCGCCCTGGCTCCTCGTCGATCCCCTGCACAGCCGTGGCCGCAACGACGTCTGGCGGGCGGTGTCACGGGACGATGTCGGCGGCGACATCGTCGTCATCAACCGTCTGCCCGGCGCTGACCCCATCGGTCGCTATCGGGAGAGCATCTTCCTCCCCGGGCTGGCGTCGATGCGCACGACGACGACGGCAACCGGGGCGGAGGTGGAGGTGTGGAGCGACCTCAGTGGCCCGACCCTCGGTGAGCTGCTCGCCGCCGGGCGCCAGCAAGGGGGCGTCATCGACGACGGCGTGTTGAAGGCCATCCTGCTGCCGGTGGCGGAGGTCACTGCGGCCCTCGCGGTCCACGATCTGCACACCGCGATTCGCACCCATCAGGTCGTCGTCGGCTTCGATGGCCGCACGAGGTACGTGGGCTTCGATCCCGTCTGCCAACACATCGAGCTGCTCGCCCCGCATTCGATGGGGGCTCTGGCCTCGGCTCTGGCGCCCGAGCAGGCCGATGCCCTCGGCGGCGCCGTCGTGCGCCCGGGCCCGGTATTGCTGCACGCCCTGCAGGCGTGGCCCGTCGCTGCCGCCAGCGCCGTCGACGTCGCCGCCGTCGTCGCCGCGCTGGTCCCGCTGCGGGCCGCCCGTGAGGCCAGGCTCCGCGAGGCCCTCGCCATCCTCGATGAACAGTCGGTCGTCGAGGCGCTCGCGCTCCCCTGACCCAACTTCCCGTTCCTGAAGCGGCTCTGCGCTTCCTGGCGCCCGCCTTTTGCACGGATCACCGAAACGGCCACGATGACCGAGCACCTTGAATGGCTCCGTCGTCGTCAGTTCACCGTTCTGATTCCGAATCGAGGTGCTTCGTCGCCGCGACCAGGGTGGTGGGGTCGAACCGGTGCACAGACTGGAAGTCAACAAGGGTCACGATCCGCGACGCCACATCGACAAAATAGATCACGCGAAACGCACCGTTGGTCGTCAGCAGTTCGCGCAGGCGCTCGTCGTTCATCTCGGGAACCGTCCGCCCGCGACGAGGGTTCTCGTCGAGCCTTGTCATTGCATGCCGGCAGTCATCGCCAACGCGGCTGGCATACGCCATCGAGACCTCTGCGAGGCGCGTGACAACGTTGACGACACTGTCTTCAAACGTACGGGTCGCAGCGACGATGAACTTCACTTCAGCCCTGACGCTTGCGAAGAACTTCGTCGAGGCGCGCGTTCACGTGGGCAACATCAACGACGCGCCCAGCCTCCATGTCGGAAATGCCCTGCTTGATGCCTTCGAGCACTCGGGTCCGATGCTCCACCGCTTCCGACGTGAGTTCCTGCATGACGTCGTCAAGCGAACGCCCGGCACTCTCGGCGAGCACCTTTGCTCGTTCGAGAGTGACATCAGAGATCTGTATCGTGAATGACACCATGCAAGGAGTTTAGCGGTCGCGCCGCAGGTCGGCCAGTCACGTCCGCCTCGTCGCGCATCGTTGCTGTGTGGGGAGCCGGAGGGCGGCCAGAAGACGACGTCGTCGTCGGAGGCTCTTCGTTGGCGATGCGATGCCGCTCCTTCTTTGCCGCGTGCCTTTTGTCCGAATCGCGGAACCTGGCCACCGCCGCGACGTCGTCGTGGTGGCCGAAACGGCGGCGGTCCGCTACGCTCGCTCCATGGTGACAATCTCCGTCGAGGAAGGGCTTCTGCTCGACCTCAAGAAGCTCGCCGAGAAGTTGGGACGTCCGCTTGAGGCACTCACTGCCGAAGCGTTGCGGGGCTATGTCACGACGACGAGGCAGATCGTCGACGACGTCGCTGTGAGCCGCGGGCAGTTTGCGCGAGGCGAAGGCGTTGGCATCGATGAGTTCGATGCCGAACTCCAGAAGCGCCGGGCGAAGAGGGAGTGAAGATCCTGTTTTCGCCGTTGGCGCTCGACAGGATTGCGGAGATTGAGGCGCGGCTCGTTGAGATCTCGGGGCGGGCCACCGCAGACCGACTGCTCGCGACCATCAAGGAAAAGACGCTGCTGCTCTCGACGATGCCGCGCATGGGCCGGGTCGTCCCAGAGCTTGGCGACGTCGATGTGCGCGAACTCATCATCGTGCCGTACCGCCTCGTCTACCAGGTTCGGGAGAGCGCTCGCCTCATCGAAGTGCACACCATCGTTCACAGCCGGCAGCAGTTTCCGCTGGATGAGTTTCTCGACGACTGAAGTGCACGACGACGACCGAACACGTGGGCTCGATCGTCGTCGTCGTGGTGCGCCCACCCGGAGGGCGGCTCAGTGACGGCCCTGCTGGCCCCGGCGGCATCGCATCGCCAACGAGGAGCCGCCGACGACGAAGTCGGGTGGGCTCGCTCGCAGGCTCCTTTCAACAACGTGATGGTGACCCGCGTGGAGATGGCCGTCGCTCATGAGCCCTGGGCGGCGCATCGCTGATTCCGTGCCACCTGGGGGTACACGCCTGTCGCCCCACGGGACCAACGGCGGCCTGGTTGTGGGCCTCATCACACCTGTTCGCACCCAAACGCACAGAGACCGACATGTGTCGTGTTGATCGCTGCGGGACCCCGGCACAGTCCTCTTCGTCAGCGGGTGCAGCGCCACACAAGACGGCGCCGCACGGCAGTTCGGACTGAACACCTGTTGGAGGTCATCATGGGCAGCACGATTCAAGGCATTTCCCGTCCCTACGTCGGTCAGAACGCTCGCAGCATCGACGACGTCAAGCAGGTCACGGACAAGAAGCCGGGCGATGTGACGAGCCCCGCCACCCCCCAGTTGATCCGCGCCTGGGCCTTTGAGCTCACCGCCGACGGCAGCAGCGCCGTGCCCCCACCGCCCCCCAACACCCCCGGACGCGACCCCCTCGTCATCGAGCTCGGCCAGCTCGAAATCGGCACCCGCGTCGAGCTCATTTCCCTGTCGGACAATCCCCAGGCCGAGTTCACCAGCACGTGCAAAAGCGAGATCTTTGAGCTGCCGCTGACGGGCTACGACGTCGGCAACCGCCGCGGCACCATCGCCCTCAACGAAGACCAGATGAAGGAAAAGGGCATCGCCCCCGGCGAGCGCTTCATGCTTCGCCAGGTCGACAAGGACGGCAACGCCTCCGAAGCCATCCACGTCCACCTCGACCCCGCCGGCTGGGCCAACACCACCATCAACGAGCCCACCCAGGGCGGCGGCTCCCAGCAGGTCCGTGGTCGCCAGATCGACGTCGCCGTCGGCCTGCTGAACCTCCAGGGCAATGCCACCCCCGGCACCATCGAGCGCGTGCTCGGCAAGTCCACCACCGACACGAGCGCCCCCAAGCTCGTCGACAGCGCCGTATCCATCTCCACCGAGAAGCTGACCAGGAAGGAGCACGAGACCGTCAAGGCCTACGTCGCCGCCATGGGCACCTTGATCGGGGGCAGCAACTACGAGCCCGCGTATATCGAGCAGACGCTGACGGCCAACGCCAGCTGGGCGCAGAACCCCAGCTACGCTCCCCACTACGCGGTGCTGAAGGACCTCGTCGCCGACCAGACCACCTGGGCCCGCCTCGCGGCCTTCGCCGGCCAGCTCGCCGGCAACCCCAACAAGACATACATCGACTGGAACGGCGCCAACGCCATCGCCCAAAAGCCCGAAGCCCCGTCGCTGACCGTCGTGAAGCTCAACAAGGCTCTCGAGCCCGGCGTCACCGTCAACATCCAAAACAGCCGCACCGGCGAGGTCGTGTCCCAGCTGCAGGGTGACCAGGCCCGCGCCGTGAGCCTGCTGCTGCAAGACGTGAAGCACGGCGACCCCATCATCATGACCTACGCCGACCGCGCCGGAAACGCCGGCAGCCCCTACGCCTTCAGCTTCGACGAGACGGCCAGGGACGGCAAAGCCAAGAGCAACCCCCTCGACATCCGCCTCGGCGGCTTTGGCCTCAAGCCCAAGCCCACCACGCCCATCGTCTGAGGCGAGCCTCGAAGAGAAACCCGCGCTGGGGTTTGTCGCTGAGGCGAGTCTCTTGAGGGGCGGGCGGGAAACCTCCCCGCCAATCCAGTCGACGACGACACCGGCTCTTCATGTGTTCACGCAGCAGGGGTGCCATGGGGCGCCCCTCACGCGTTGCAGCGTATGGCGGTCGACGGCGGCGACGACGCGGGTCAAGCGGGTGGTAGGGAAGTTCCCCCCATGACACAGATCGCGACGGGGCCGGAGCTGCCGCAGCCATCGACGGCAAACGGGACATCGCCTGCGTTTGATCTGT
>CAJBHN010001049.1 GCA_903952805.1 uncultured Myxococcales bacterium
CGTGGTCCTCGCTGGCTTTCAGCGACAACACCGCCTGCAGGTCCAGCAAAGCGACCTTGCCGTCGCCCCGGCCAAGGCGCAGCAAGCCCCGACGCAGATGCCAGGTTGATCGCTGGATGACCCGCTTGGCAATGGTCAAGCCGTGGTCACACAGAGCAAGGCGGTCGTCGTCGTCGTCGATGTCACAGCCCCTGTCGCCCAGCAGCGTAAACAGCACCGAGGTGGCGGAGTCGTCGAGAGGCCCGTTGGCTCGCGCCTCCTGCAACAGCGCGATGGCCGCATCGCGGTCGCCGTGCTTGCTGAGCTCAAGGGCTTCCAGGGCGATGCTGGTCGACATGGCCTGATCCTGCCCCGACGCCACCGCCACCGCCACTGCGCCCAACGTGCGGACGAGTGCCCCCATCACGGGCCATCGGAGGAAAACGGGCGTCGCCGCGGCGCGGGTCGTAGGCTCTCGGTATGAGTCAGATTCGTCTTGGTGACCTGCTTCTTCGAGCACAGGTGGTGAGCGAGGCCCAACTCAACGCCGCCCTGGTCGAGCAGAAACAATGGGGCGGTCGCCTGGGGAGCACCTTGGTGCGGATGGGCGTGTTGAGCGAGGACCTCCTCGTCAAGGCCTTGGCCCGCCAGCTCAATCTGCCCCGGGCAGCCATCGGCCCCGCCGACCCCATCGAGGTGCCCGCCGCCATCCTCGCCCGCGTCGACCGCGCCACCTGCGAAAAGGCCCTCATCCTGCCCATCGGCTGGGTGGCCGAGCGGCGATCCGTCGTCGTCGCCGCCGCCGACCCGTTGAACGTGGTGGCCCTCGACGATTTCTCGCGACGGATGGGCGCCCGCATTGAGCTGATGCTCGCGGGCGAAACACACATCATGCAAGCCATCGGTCGGGTGTTTGCCGGCGCCCCCACCGTCGACAGCCGCGTGACAGCACAGGACAACGGGCTGTCGTTTGTGGACAACACGGGACGCGTCATCCCGCAGCGGCCGGCGGCGGGTGGTTCGTCGGTTCCCATGGCAAGCCCCCCGGCCTTTACCCAGCCGCCCCGGTCCTTCACCCAGCCGCCCCAGGCCGCTGCCCAGCCGCCGACGGGCTTCACCGGGCCTCCCCGCCCCGGGTGGGCGCCACAGCCTGGCGCCGGCTGGTCGGCACCGCCCCCGACTGGACCAAGCATGGCCCCCGCCCCCGTGGGCGCCGACGACCTCCGCGCCCTCGCCGACCAACAGCTGCGGGCCATGCGCGCCCTCGTCGAATTGCTGATTGATCGCGGCATCATCAGTCGGGCTGAGCTGCAGGCCTGGATGGGCGGCCGCTGACGCCCCACGTTTCGCTGTGGCCAGCGCCCTGCTACCTGCAGACGGGTGGACCCTTTTCGTTGTCTGCTGCGAGCCTTGAGGCCGGTCTTTGACCATCCGCGCTGGCCGGCCATCCGGGCGACGCTGATGGCCATGCACCTGCTGGCGGTCACCGCCGTCGCCTGCCCTGCGCCCATTCGCAGCGTGCCAGCGTCGTCATGGAAACGACCTGCGGTACAGGAGGAGCTGCAGGGCTGGAGCGACCGCCTCAACGCCCTTGGGTTCAGCACCTCGGCCGCCGACGTGCAGGCCTGGGCCATCGCGGTGCAGGCCCGCTGGAGCGCCGCTCGCCGCAGCGTCGTGTGGCCCTTTCAAAAATATCTGCGCGCCGTCGGCGCTGCCCAGGGCTGGTACATGTTTACGGGCCCCGACCGGGAGCCCCAACGCTTCATCCTGACCTTCACCACCAGCGCCAGGCCATCACCGCAGCAGCCAGCCCCCGCAGAACTGGTCTTCGAGCTGGGCTATCGGCTCAACCACCCCGAGCTCGTGTTGCCGGATTTTCTCGATGACCACCGCATCCGCCGCGCCCTGTTTCAAGCCTCCTGGAGCAAAAGCGACAACACGTTTCGGCTGATGTGCGACGCGTTCAACCAACGGCTGCGCCGTCAACGCGTCGATATCGTCGACGTCACCTGCCAGCTGATGTCGCGACCCGTCGAGCATCCCTTCAAGCGCCAGCGTGTCCGCACCGACAAGCTCGAACGCGAACTCACCATCCGTGCCGATGGCAGCAGCGTCGAGAGCAGGGACGGCGTCGCTGGCCCCCCGAAGGGGCCACAACGCGCCAACAAGCCCGCAACCGTCAAGCAGCGCGAGCGCGGCACCACCACGGTCGTCGACCATGCCGCCGTTCAAGACGCTGGTCACGCCGCCGACCACGGCGTCACGGGAACGGTCGCGCCATGAAAACCAGACTGCTGCGCCTCCGCGCTTGGTACCTGGCGCACCTGGCGACCGTCGAAGACGGCGCCGCCATGGCCCTGGTGCGGATGTTTGTTGGTGGGTCGTTGCTGGTGTTGTTGGTGCCGTTTGTGGCCACCGAGGCCGGCCGTGAAGTCGTGCGCTTTGCGTTTTGCGACGTCGACTTCGGCGGCTACCGCGGCATCGTCGGCTCACCCGCTGTGCGGCTGTTGGGTGGCCCCACCGAGGCCGTGCTGCAGGGGCTGCTGCTGACGGCGACCATCGCGTCGATGTTCATGGTGGTGGGGCTGTTTGGTCGAGTGCCCATCCTGGTGGCCGCCGTCTGTACCAACATCGCGTTCGCCCAAAACGCCGACGTCACCGGTGGCGGCGATGCGCTGCTTGGCAACGCCCTGTTCTTGTTGCTGCTGGCGGATGCGACGGCGACGCTGTCGCTGGACTGCCGGTGGCGAACGGGCCGTTTCGTCGACGCCACGCCGGTGGCTGCGTGGCCCCGCAAACTGGCCCTGGTGCAGCTCGCCATCGTCTACACCGTCACTGGTGTGCAAAAGCTGGTGTCGTCAGCGTGGACGCCGCTGGATGGCTTCTCGGCCCTCTATCAGATCCTGCAGAGCCCCCAATGGGCGCGCTCGCCGGGCTTCATCGAGGCCACCGATGGCTGGCTCGTGCTGCCCGCGGCCCTGATGTCGTTGGCCACCATTGTGTGGGAGGTGGGCTTCTTCATGGTGCTCATCAAACCCCGCTGGCGCGGGCTGTTCGCCGTCGTCGGGGTCGGCATCCACATCGGCATCCTGCTGCTGATGGAGGTCGGGATCTTCAGCTGGCTGTCGATGTCCCTTTATCCGACCATGTTTCCTCGCCAGTGCGGCGCACTCGTGGCCAGGTTCAGCAGACGCGCGCCGCCCACCCTGGCCACGTCGGCCAACCCGCTGACCTGAGCCAGCAGGGCCTCGCTGGACTCACGGTGACGTCGTCGACA
>CAJBHN010001050.1 GCA_903952805.1 uncultured Myxococcales bacterium
GGCGAGGGCGAGGGCGAAGGCGAAGGCGAAGGCGAGGGCGAGGGCGAGGGCGAGGGCGAGGGCGAGGGCGAGGGCGAGGGCGAGCCCTGTATCGACGTCGACGGTGACGGCCTGGGCGTCGGCTGCGCAGCTGGCCTCGACTGCGATGACCGCGACCCCCACACCCACCGCTTCGAAGTCTGCGACGGCGTCGACAACGACTGCGACGGCGAGGTCGACGAGGACAACGCCTGCGGCTGCCCGACCGTCACGCTGGGCACCACCCGTGTGCTCTTGTGTGAAGAACGGCTGCGCTTCGACGACGCCGTGGCGTTGTGCGCGCAGCGACCCGGCTATCGCCTGATGTCGGTGCGCGACAGCGAGCGCGACACGCAGGTGCGGGCGTTGGCCAATCCGCCGCTGTGGATCGACGTGAGCGATCGCGCCACTGAGAACACCTTCGTCTTCATCGATGGCAGCGCCGTCGACTTTCGTCGCTTCGCCAACGGCCAACCCAACGACGCCGGTGCGGACGGTCAGGACTGCCTGGCAGCGACGACGACGGGATGGAACGACCTCAACTGCAGCAAAGCCACGGCTCGCGTGGCTTGTGAAGCCATCCCGATCAGCGCGGCCGCCTGCATTGACGCCGACGGTGACGGCTTCGGCCCCGGCTGCGCCCGGGGCCCCGATTGCAACGACGGAGACCGAAGCGTCGCTGCCGCCAGCGCCGTCGTGGTCGACGCCGACAGCGATGGCGCCAGCGTCGTCAACATGCGCTGCCTGGCTCCCTTGCTCGTGCTGCCGCCTCCCGCCGCGACGCTGCCGACGGTCCCCGACTGCGACGACGCCAACGATGCGGTGACAATGGGCTGCGTCTGCCGAACGGCGGTCAACAACGGCCGGATCTTTTCGCTGTGCAGCGAGCACCATCCCTGGGACGTCTGGGCTGTCGGCTGCCTGGAGCGCGGGGGCCTGGCGGTCTTTCAAGGTTCGGGAGACCAAAACACCGTTCGCAACGCCCTGGACGCGGCCGGGGTGGTCTCGGCCTGGATCAATGGCACCGACGAGGCCGTTGAAGACAACTTTGTCGGGGCGGACGGATCGGCCCTGCCGTTTGTCAGATTTGGCTCAGGCGAACCGAACAACTTGCCCGGCGACGGGGCGGTTGGCGGCGAAAACTGCCTGGAATTACGAGGGAATTCACCATTCGTCGGCGGTGACGTCAACGACGCGGTTTGCGGCTTGCACAAGGCCGGCCTGTGCGGTCCGCTCCACCTCGTACCGTAGGCACGCGGGACTGGTCACCGCGTTGCCAACGCCCTCTTCGTCCGCAGTGCCCGCACGTCTTCGCTGCGCGGTCGTCGACTGATGCGCGCTGCCCGTGGCCACGCGAACTTGTCGCCGCGGTCCCGTCGTGGAACGAACTCCATATGACCCTGCCCGAGATTGAGTCAGCGAGCGCCAGCGCGACCACGACCCCGAGCACCGGCGCCGACCACACGGTGCTGCGCGCGATCTACCCGCAGTCCCGGGGCAAACTGACGTTGCGGGGAGGCAGCGCCGGGTTGGAGTGGTTGCAGGACAAAGCCCCCGACCATGTCGATGGCGATGTCAGCACCTTCCATCTGTCGATACCGGATTTCGGTCCGGTGCAGCTCAAGCTGGTGCGCGACGACGGGGCCTGGATGGTCGGCCGCAACGCCGTCATCGGCCGCGGCGACGTCATCACCCTGAGGCCAGCCTTTGACCGGCGGACCGGTGACCTGTCGGCCAACCGCATGTTGACCTTGCCCGACGGCAGCGGTCTGTGTTTTCGGGTGCGACTGCCGCCCAGCTACAGCGAACAAGAGGGCCAACGCTATCCCGTCCTCTACGCGCAAGACGGCCAATCGGTGTGGAGCGACGGCACCGACCCCTTTGGCACCTGGGGCCTCGACCACGTCCTCGACGAGTTGTGGGACGTTGGCGCCCTCGACGAAATCATCGTGGTCTCCATCGACACGGGCCTGGAACGTTTGGACAAACTGGGTCCCATCCCAGACCCACACCATGGGGGCGGCCGCGGCAGCGACCATCTGAAGGCCATGGCGGATGAGCTCAAGCCCCTCATTGACGCCGAGTATCGGACCCTGGCCGGCCGACAACACACCGTCTTGCTGGGCTCGTCGATGGGAGGCCTGTTTTCGCTGTGGGCTGCCTGGACCCGCCCCGACATTTTTGGCGGGGCCATCTGCCTGTCGCCGTCCTTGTGGTGGGGTGAGCGCTTTATGCTGGGCCTGGTGTCTGGTGACAATTGCCCGGCGCCGCGGCCCAATCTGTACCTCGACTCCGGCGCGGCCGCCTCAGGCTTCGAAGAGGACGCCAGCACCAGGGACGGCGTCCACAACACCCGCGCCATGTACCGGGCCCTGCGCGAGCATTGCTACGCCATGGGCGACGACCTCTATTTGTTGTCGTGGACCGGACACCACCACGACAGCCGCAGTTGGGCGACGCGGGTGTCGACGCCGCTGCAGTTGTTCTTTCCCCGCAGCACCTGATGGAGAACCTGACGGAGAACCTGACGGGGCACCTGACGGAGCACGGGCCCTCGAGGTTTCGAGCAGTGGCATCGGTGCCATCGACGGCGGCGATGCTGAGGTCCTTCGTGGGTGGCGCCATGAGGGAAGCGGCAGAGCAGCACTGGCCATAACGGTGTCCGCGGCCTGTTGCTCCCCCCATCGGCGTGGGAAAGTGTTGCACAACCGCTCTCCACCGGTTGGCCACGGAGTCCTGCGTGAACCGTTTTCGTCGTCGCACCTCTCGGTGGGGCTGTTGGCTCCGGGCGCAGACGGCGTGGTGCCTGCTCATCGCCGCGGGTTGCCCGGCGGGCGACGCTGGCGTGGTGGTCGACGACGCCACCGAAGCAGATCGCTGGTTGGGTACGGATCGGGCGAGCACGTTCGACGCACACATCGCTGCGGTGGAGTCGGTCGCAGCACTCGCCGCCGACGGCTTCACGCGCCTGGGAACAACCTGGGAACAGCAACGAGATGCCGTCGAAGACCTCTACCGTGGCGCGCAAACCAGCGACGACGTTTTTTACGCGCTGAGTGCGTTGCGAAACAGCCTGCACGACGGACACGCTCGTCTCGCCATCGACGGCCTTCTCCCTCGGCAGGCGGCGACGGTCGTCGAAGTGCCGCTATCGCTCCGCGTCGAATACGAGGGCGCCGAAGCCCGCTACGTCGTGCGCGAGGGTGGAGACCTGCCTCCCGGCAGCGCCATCATCAGCGTCGACGGGATGGCCATCGCCGACCTCGAGCGCGGGCACTTGATGTGGTTTGACGGCGGCAACTCGCCCGAGGCCCTGCGCGAAGATCTCGCGCGCTGGATTGGACGGCGTGACCCGTTGCAAGCCCCGGCGCCTCAGGTTGGTGACGACGTCGACGTCGTCGCCCGCACGCCCGATGGCGTGGTGCAGCGAGCGACGCTGACGTTCACGGCCCACAGCGGCGGGGGCGACGGCTGCCCTCCCTACGCCGACCCCTGCGTCGTCGATGTCGACGGCGACTACAGCGCCGCACCGGACTTCGAAGGACTCGGGTTCTGCGTCTACGGCACCAACGACCCAACGACGCGCGTGGTTCGCTACCACTCGCTCATGACCCCCGAGACGCTCGACCGGTTCGAACGCGAATGCCTCACGCGCAAACTCCCTCATCTGTCCTACGCGCTGACCCTCGACGAAGCCGACGCCAGGGGGCCGCGGGGACTGCTGCAGCGGGACCAGGAGGCGTTGCTCGACCACCTCGCGCGGCAAGGCGTGCAGCGCGTCCTGTTCGATGTCCGCGAAAACCGCGGCGGCGACTTCGACCCGACCTTCTTCGGGGCCTTTACCGGCGGCGCGTATGCACAACCACGCAAGAGTTTTGTCTATGCGCCCTTGTTCCAACAGACGCCCGAGCGCATCGTGGACGCGAACATTTACGTGGCGCTGCTCGACGGCCAACCCATCGACGACGGTGCCGCCCGCATCGAGGCGTTTCTGCGCACCAATCCGGGGACGCCCCGCTCGCCGCCGATTCCGTTTTATTGCCAAAGCACCAGCTGCGCCGACGGCGAAGAAACGCTGACCAGCCAATCCAACATTGTCTTTGACGCCGCGGTGCTGACCGGTCCGCGCTGTTTCAGCGCCTGCGACGACTTCGTCGCCATCATGCATGACAATGGCATCGCCTCGACGATTGGCTTGCCCACCGGCGCCGGCGACGCGCCCTATTCATTCGACGTCACCCTGCCCCTGCACAACGAGCCGGCAGCGATGCTGCGCGTGACCGTCGGCGTCAGCTTCCACCCCGGCAGCGACGACACGCCACTGGAGGCGCATCCCGTCGACGTTGACGTGCCCCTGCCGCCGACAGCCGCCAATCGGCATGACTATCTGAACACGGCCATCGCGCGCGCGCCCTGGTGAATCCTGCCCGGTCGCTCGTGAGCGACTCCTGGATGCAGGGTGCAGGGACGATGTTGTTTCGGCGCCGATCGTCGTGACGCCAACCCGTGCGGCACGCCAAACGTCACGGGCTCCAACGACGGCAGGCTTCAGCGCTCGCGCTCACCAATCGTCATGAGGCGCTGATGGTGGCGCCTCGCCTTCCCCCACCGCCGACGGCTCCATCGCCTCCCAGGCCTCGCCTTGCGCGTCGAGGTAGCCCACCGCGCCGTCGGCGGCGGCGGCCCGCAAGACCGCGAGGCCTGTCGCACAGCGGCGCAGGGCCGCCACCGTCAGCACCTGTTCGAGGTCCTCCAGCGGCACGGGACGGTCGGCGCTGACGACGACGGTTGCCACGACCCGGCTGTTGGCCGGTCGGGCCCCGCGCGTCATCTGCAGCGTGGCGCCACAAGCCGCCCCTTGCGGCCCGACATCGTCGACCTGGAGCCTGATCACCGGCGGCGGCGGCGACACCGGCGTCGTCGCACACGCAGAGACCACGCCCAGGACCGTCACCAATCCCACCAACGGCGCCGTCACGCGCCCCTCGCCGGACCCCGCCCCTTGGCTTTTGCCTTGGCAGGCGCCGTGGCCGTCGTCTTCGACGTCGCCGTGGCCTTCGACGTCGCCGTGGCCTTCGACGTCGCCTTCGTCTTCGACGTCGTCGCTGACTTCGACGTCGCCGTTGACTTCGACGTCGCTGCGGCCGCCACGGTGGACCGCGCTGGTGTCGATGACGCCTTCGTCGACGACAGAGCCCCGGCAGCGGGAGCCTTCTTCGTGCGGTCCGGCTCGGTGGTGGAAACCGTCATCGTGCGCGACTGCTCCAACACGACCTTGAGCGACGCCGTGGTCCGTTCACGGTCGTCGTTGGTCAGCGACAAGATTTCCTGGAGCGCTTCACCAATGGTGTCGAGGTACTTCGTGATGTAGTCGCGCTTCTTGACCTCATCGATCTCCCGCCGTCGACGACGCAGAAAGCGCTGCAGGCGACGGCCGGCTTCCATCACCGCGAGCCGCATTTCCTTCATCACCTCGGGGTAGTGGGCGATGGCCTCCTTGGACTCCGACGTATAGGGCACCCACGCCGACGCGATATGCACCAGGATGACCAGAGGGCCCGTGGGCAGCGCCCCCTTGGATTGCTGGACCTCGTAGGAGCGCCACGGCGCCGACACCACCGCCTTGGTCATCGCGCAGGCCGACGCCTGGTAGAGCAGCGGCACCCGATTGGCGAAGCGGAACACCTTGGCGAGTTCGTCGGCGCGCAGACTCTTGGAATAGAGAATCCCGCATTCGACCTGGAATGGATTGCCGCGATAAATCGCCGGCGGCCGCGTGACGGCGGTGACAAAGACGTTGTCACCCTGCACCAGCACCTCGCCGCCATCTTCGTCTTGCTCGATGCGCACGCGGGTGTCGCCGTCGGCCGACGGTTGGGGCACCTCGACGGGGGCGGGAGGCGGCGTCGGCGGGGGTGGGGCCTCCGCCACGGGCCTGCCAAACAGGCCCAGCTGGTCGTCGGCGCTGGCCTTCTTGGCCGCGGGCTTGACCGCTTTTTCCGACGCCATGCGCTGTGACTTGTTGAGCGCCTGCTGGGCCGCCGCCGCCGCCTCGAGTGCCGCCGCCGCCTCCGCCGCCGCCGACAACGTGCCCTGCTCGGCCTGATTGCGCTGGGCCGCCGTCAACAACGCCTTCGCCGCCGCCGGTCGCTCCGGCGACAGGTGTTCGAGATCGTCGTCGTCCATCAAGTTGCTGGCGTCGCCAAACAGGGCGTAGAGGCCCTTGATGAGGGCGGGCTCGCCGATGGGCGACAAGCACGACGTCGGTGGCGCCATCAGCTTGGTGTTTTGCAGGGTGTTGTAGAGCTTCTCGGCCTGGGGGCGAGACAGGGAGCTGCAGGACCCCGTCGGCGAGAAGCCGGCGTTGACGACGATGTCTTTGGCGACAGCCGCGGGCACCCGCGAGAAGCTCTCGCACAAAAACGTCTGCAGATGCTGACGGCCGGCGTCCTCCAACATGCGCTGCAGGGTGCCCAGCTCGACGCCATGGGGATGGGGCTTGATCTCGATGGGCTCGCGGGGCAGCTCGGCGACGACGCGGGGGCTGTCTTGAATCTCGGTCATCGCCGGCTGGGTCTTGGTCGCGGCCTTGTTGTATTTGAACAGCACCCGGGCATGGGGGTTGGCGAGCCCCGTCTGCTTCAGGTAGGCCTCGACGCCGTGGCGGCCGGCCTTGTACTGGCCGAGCAGCAAAATCTCGATGCTTGTGCCCGAGGTCTTGTGCTTCCACCAATCGCCCTGCTCGATGTGGTCGGACTCGATCTTGGGCGCGTTCTTCGCCGTGTCGATAAACAGCCGGATGCGGTGGGCTTTTTGCCCGGCCTGCTTGCTGATGACCGTCGCGGGCTCTCCCGTCGTCATCTGGCCGTACATGACGGCAGCCGAAATCCCGATGCCCTGCTGGCCGCGTGACTGCTTGAGCCGATGAAACTTCGAGCCGTACAGCAACTTCGCAAAAATCTTGCCGATCTCATTCTTGGGAATACCGGGGCCGTTGTCCTCGATACGCACCAAAAAGCGCGAGGCCTGGCCCACCGGTGTGGCCTCCACCTCGGTCAATTCGACGACGACCTCGGGAAAAATGCGCGCCTCTTCACA
>CAJBHN010001051.1 GCA_903952805.1 uncultured Myxococcales bacterium
CCGCTGCCGACGGCGAAGGCGTACTCGATGGTGTTCTTGAGTTCGCGCACGTTGCCGGGCCAGGTCCAGCCCAGCATGGCGCGCATGGCGTCGGGCTCGACCCTCTCGATCTGTCGCCCACGGCGGGCGGCGGCGGCGGTGTTGAGGCGGGCGACGAAGTGCTCCACCATCAGCGGGATGTCGGCGCGCCGGTGGGTCCCGGCGCCGCATTTTCCATGGCACGGCGGATGCTTCAGGTTCGGCGTCACCCCTGCTGGAGTGGTCCCCATGTCGCTCACGGTCCTGCTCGCCATTGCATACGGCTGTGTCGCCATCGTCGGTGTTCTGACCGCCTCCTTGCCCATCGCCGTCATCGAAGGCAGCGCCACATGACCTGCTTCGCCGTTTCGCCAACGACAGCCCTCCTCGGTGCCGCCATCATCGGGCTCGCCGCTGCTCTGTCGTTGATGCGAAGCGGTGTCGGTGGCGTCGGGCAGCGGGTCAGGGGATCGAGGGTGAAGACAGGCGGCGACGTGGTGTGGCGTATGGCTGTGGTGGCGGCTCAGTTGCTGATCGGTGACACCGTCGTCGAACCCCGGATCCGGTGGCATGGCCATCGCGGGCATCGGCCACGGCGTGATCAGCGGTCACGTCGTCTGCGGTCGTTCCTGACGATCGGCGCGGTCGTTGCTGGCCACAGCGATGTTGATGGTCAGCAGCGACCACATCGACCTGTTGACGGTCATGACTCCCGTGCTCGCCTCGGGCTTGGTCGCCCTGCACGTGGGCGCTTGCACCCTGACCATCAGCGACGCCCTCGACGAGCAGGCCTTCGCCCGTTTGCTGAACAATGCCATCGATACCAACACGTGCGGCGATCGGCTGAACCGCGCCCGCAGTGGTGCGAGCCTCACCGCGTTGTGCTTGCCGCCGATGGCCTGCTGCGGGCATCGAAGTGCCCCGTGCTGATCATGCCTGTCGCCGAGGGACGCGCCGAGCACCTCGCCGACACGAGCGTCCCGGTTGCCGCCGAGGCTGGCAGCTGAACGAACATTCCTCTCCGACCACCACAACTCATTCCAGGAGACCGTCATGAAGACCCACCTCGCCGTCGCCCTCGCCCTCGCTGTCGCTGCCCCAACCCTCGTCGCCTGCGCCAAGTCCTCGCCCTCAACCGCGTCCAGCGCGCCGACCCTCACCGCCGAGCTGCTGAAGAGCGCTGTCGTGGTCGACGTCCGCACCGCTGGCGAGCACGCGTCGGGGCACCTCCAGGGCGACCACAACATCCCGGTCGAGGAGGTCGAAGCCCGGCTTGCCGAATTCGATGCCCTCACCAAGGGCAACAAAAACGCCGTCGTCGTCGTCTACTGCGCCAGCGGCCGCCGCTCGGCCCGGACCAAGGGGATGCTGGAGCAGGCCGGGTACACCGGTGTCGTCGATGCCGGCGGCTTCTCCGGCGTCGCGGCTCGCTTTCCCGAACTTCGGGCCCAATAGCGTGGGCTCATGAACGGTCGATTGGGCTGAGGATGATTCATGAAATGAATCGTGCTGTCCGAATCGCCCTTCAGCAGGAGGCACCACCGCCGCACGGCATCAGCCTTGGCCATGCCGTGTTTTGTACGTATACAGGCCGATGCGTTTTCTCCTGCCGCCGTCTCCGGGCTTCGACGTTGCCCAGCAGCACGCGCCGCTGCTGCAAGCGGCCCTGCGGGTGACAGTCCCGGCGCTCGTGGTCGAGGTCGCCCCCACCTACACAGCGCTGGGGGACGACGTCATCGCGGATCGGTGCATCGCCGCCTGGGTGCCGCCCATTGTTGGTTCGCGCATCGAGATGGCGGGCGGCCGCATCCTCCGGCGAGCGGTGCGCGGTGGCCAAACCGCCTATCGAGCCGGCCTCGTCTGTCGGGCGGGCGAGACGCTGGACCTGGCCAAAGCCGCGACGTTGACAGCGGTTTGGGTCGATGAGGACTCCGCCGCCGGCTATTTGCTGGCTCGCTCGTGGTTGGCCTCGCGCCACGTCGACGCGATCAACGGGTTCAAGCGGGCCACCTTCAGCCACAGTTACGTGGCCTGCCTGGAGGCCGTCGCCGATGGCCGCGCCGATGTGTGCTCGGTGTTTGCCTCGATTGCGGGTCATCTGTTTGTGGACGTCACTGTCGTCTCGTCGGTATCGGCTACCGCGATTTCTCGCGGCTCTGCGACCTCGACGCTGCAAAGACCTGCAAAGACCTGCAAAGACCTGCAAAGTGGTGCAGCCACCGACAGGTGCGCCGA
>CAJBHN010001052.1 GCA_903952805.1 uncultured Myxococcales bacterium
CGAGGGACCGTGTCATCGTCGCTTTACCCTGCAGACCACCACTCGGGAGCTGTTGGGGGCGCCGTCCTCGCGCGTCGTGGTCGAGAGCGCCGACAAGCCATCGCTGCGCAGCGGGCACGCGTTGTTCGACGCGCTCTACGCCATGGCCCTCGACGATGTGAAGCTGGCCAGCGTGCCGGCGATCAGTGACGGCGCCTTCGACAGCGGCGCCCCTGTCTCCTGCGGCACCGACGGCTGCTTCGAAACCGGCGAACTGTGGACCTGGGTCTGGACCAGAGACACGGCGTACGCCGTCGACCTCGGGCTGGCCGCCCTCGACGTGGCTCGGGCCAAAAACTCGTTGGTCTTCAAGCTGAGCGAACGCAAAGGCGGCGGCGACATGCAGGTGGTGCAGGACACCGGCTCGGGGGGCAGCTACCCCGTCAGCAGCGACCGCGTGGTGTGGGCGTTGGGGGCCCGCCGCGTCCTCGATGAACTTGACGGTGCCGAGCGCGTTGCATTTTCCCGGCTGGCCCATGAGGCCCTGCGCCACACCGTCGAGCACGATCGCGACGTCGTCTACGATGTCGACGACGGCCTGTATCGCGGCGAACAATCATTCCTGGATTGGCGGGAGCAGAGCTATCCGGATTTCACCGCCAACGATGTCGTCCCCATCGCCATGGGCAAGGCGTTGAGCACCAACCTGTTGCATGTGTCGGCCCTGGAATTGGTGCGCGACCTGGCCCTGGAACACGGCGATGCCGTCGACGCCGACCGCTTCGCGGACCAGGCCCTCGCCCTGCGCGGCGCCATCCACGACCAGTTCTACGTGGCTGAAGACGGGTTGTTTTCGGCCTTCATCCAGACGCCCCTCGATACCGCACCCGTGCGCCGCTACGACCTGCTCGGCCAGGCTTTGGCGGTGCTGACGGGAGTCGCGTCGTCGGTGGAGGCGCAGACCATCCTGGAGCGCTATCCGCACTACGGACCCGGGGCCCCGGTCATCTGGCCCCAACAGCAAGACACGCCCATCTACCACAACCGGGCCGAGTGGCCGTTTGTGACGTCGTACTGGCTGCGGGCCGCCAAGAGCGCCAACCACGATGCCGTCGGCGCCAAGATGGTCCGGGCCCTGATGCGCGGCAGCGCCTTGCACCTGTCCAACATGGAGAACTTTGAGGCCGGCACTGGTGCCGCCTTCGTGTCCGAGGGTCCAAGCAGCGGCCCGGTGGTCAACTCTCGTCGTCAACTGTGGTCGGTGGCGGGATACCTCTCGATGGTGCAGCACACGCTGTTTGGACTGGAGGCCAGCGACGATGGGTTGCGGGTCGACCCCTGGGTGCCCGCTGGCCTCGTCAACGACGTCGTGGCAGGCCGCGACGGCGACGCCTTCCTCGCCGGCAGCGACGCGCTGGTCTTGAATGATTTTCCGCACCGCGGTCGTCGTGTGACGGTCGTGTTGCACCTTCCCGTCGCCAGTGCCGATCGCGGTGTGGCTGGCACCCTCGTCGTGCGCGAGCGTCGCCTCAATGGCGTCGTCGTGGCGGGCGCAGTCATTGCGGATGCGCTGATGGAAGCGACCAACCGCATTGACGTCGACCTCGGCCCTGCGGTGGGTCAGTTGCGCCCATTCACCCAGGTGAGCGACGCCGACTACCAGCAGGTGTTTTCGCCGCGCACGCCG
>CAJBHN010001053.1 GCA_903952805.1 uncultured Myxococcales bacterium
CTTCAGGGAGAGGGGCCAGGGGTGAGGTCGGGGCCAGCGGTGAGGTCGCCGAGCGCAGAACAAAAACGGCCGCCCCTGTGGGCGGCCGTTTTCGTTCTGTCTGCCTGGGCACCGCCAGACCGGGCTCAGTTGCGCGGCTGCTCTTCGAACTCGGCGTCGACGACGTCGTCGCCGCCATCCTTCTTGCCGTCGGCCTTGGGGGCCTCGGGGCCGCCTTCGGCCGCCGCGGGGTTCGGCTGGCTGGCGGTCTGCTTGTAGAGTTCCTCGGCCAACTTGTGGCTCGCCTTGGTGAGCTCTTCGTGGGCGGCTTTGAGGACCGACACATCCTGGCTGTCGAGCTTGGTCTTGGCGTCCTTGACGGCGACTTCGACTGGGCCCTTGGACTCGGCGGCGAACTTGTCGCCGTTTTCCGTCAGCATCTTCTCGATGTTGTAGATCATGTTGTCGAGCTTGTTGCGCTCTTCAACGAGTTCACGACGCTGCTTGTCCTCGGCGGCGTGGGCTTCGGCGTCCTTCACCATCTGCTGAATCTGGGCCTCGGACAGACCAGACGACGCGGTGATGGTGATGTGCTGGACCTTGCCCGTCGCCTTGTCCTTCGCCGACACGTTGACGATGCCGTTGGCGTCGATGTCGAAGGTGACTTCGATCTGGGGGATGCCACGGGGCGCTGGGGGCAAGCCGTCGAGGTGGAAGCGACCGAGGGTGCGGTTGTCTTTGGCCATCTCGCGCTCGCCCTGCAGGCAGTGCACCTCGACGGAAGTCTGGCTGTCGGACGCCGTCGAGAAGGTCTCGGACTTCTTGGTCGGGATGGTCGTGTTGCGGGGGATGAGCACGGTGTTGACGCCGCCCAGGGTTTCGATGCCGAGGCTGAGGGGAGTCACGTCGAGGAGCAGGAGGTCCTTGACGTCGCCGGCGAGGACGCCGCCCTGGACGGCCGCGCCGAGGGCCACGACTTCGTCGGGGTTCACCGAGCGGTTGGGCTCGCGACCGAAGAACTTCTTCACGGCCTCCTGCACCATGGGCGTGCGGGTGGAGCCGCCGACGAGGACGACCTGGTCGATGTCCGAAGCCTTCAGCTTGGCGTCGGCGAGGCATTTGCGGCAGGGCTCAAGGCTGCGCTCGACGAAGGGCGCGATGAGCTGCTCGAGCTTGGCGCGGGTCATCGTCAGGTTCATGTGCTTGGGGCCCGAGGCGTCTGCCGTGAGGAACGGCAGGTTGATCTCGGTCTGCATGACGCCCGACAGCTCGATCTTGGCCTTCTCGGCGGCTTCCTTGAGGCGCTGCACGACCATCTTGTCGTTGGCGACGTCGAGGCCGGTCTCCTTCTTGAACTCGGCGATGAGGTAATCCATCACGGTGTTGTCGATGTCGTCGCCGCCGAGGTGGGTGTCGCCGTTGGTGGCGATGACCTCGACGACGTTCTCACCGACCTCGAGGATCGAGATGTCGAAGGTGCCGCCGCCGAAGTCGTAGACGGCGATCTTTTCTTCCTTCTGCTTGTCGAGGCCGTAGGCAAGGGCGGCCGCCGTGGGCTCGTTGATGATGCGCTTGACCTCGAGACCGGCAATGCGGCCGGCGTCGCGGGTGGCCTGGCGCTGGGCATCGTTGAAGTAGGCGGGGACGGTGATGACGGCTTCGGTGACGGTCTCACCGAGGTACTGCTCAGCGGCGCGCTTGAGCTTCATGAGGACCTTGGCGCCCACTTCGGGAGGCGTGACCTCCTTGTCCTGAATCTTGAAGACGCCCTCGCCACCCTTGCCGCGCAGGACCTCGAAAGGCATGCGGCGCATCTCGTCCTGCACTTCTTCAAAGCGACGGCCGATGAAGCGCTTGGCGGACGAGACGGTGTTCTTGGGATTGGTGACGGCCTGGCGGCGGGCGACGGTGCCGACGAGGACTTCGCCGTCCTTGGCCCAGGCGACGACGGAAGGCGTGGTGCGCGCGCCCTCTTCGTTGGCGATCACCTTGGGCTCGCCGCCCTCCATGATGGCCACACAGGAGTTGGTCGTTCCGAGATCGATGCCGATGATTTTTGCCATGTGGAACTCCGGGAGAGAAAAGCCTGTTTTCAAGGACTTGAAGACTTGAAGACTGACAGTGCTGACGACAGCACCATAGGCAGCGTCAAAGGCGCGTCAACGTCTGCCCCCGCGTTATCTTCTGCAAAAACGCCTCGGTGGCACGTCACCAGCGACGGCACACCGTGACCCGCGTCGACGACAGATGGCCCGAGGGCAGACGCCAAAACAGAGCAAGGCCGCCGATATCGGCAGCCTCGCAGTGTCTGGCTTCCATCACCGTCGACGACGCGACGGCAACGAGCTCAGGCGTCGTGGTTCGTGAAGGGCAGGAGGCCGACGGCGCGGGCCTGCTTGATCGCGCGGGTGATCTTGCGCTGGTTCACGGCCATCAGGCCCGTGCGACGACCTGGCAGGATCTTGCCCTCGGGGGACAAGAAACGGCGCAGCAGGTCCTGATTCTTGTAGTCGATCTTGATGTCTTTGTTCTGGAGGAAGAAGTCCTGCAGGCGACGGCGGTTGCCGTTGTTGCCACGCTTGGCTTCTTTGCCTTCTTTGACCGGCTGCGCAGTAGACGTCGTCATGATTGTGACCTGTGGCCGCGTCACGCGGCGTGCTGAAGGAATCCGGAGCGATCGCTAGCGGAGCCAACGAGCGGACGCAAGCCCATCGCTGCTCCAGCCATGAAAAAAGGGCCCCAACGGGCCCTTTTTCAACCAAGCACCGAGGTGTTCATCCGTCGCCGAGAGCCTGCCGGAACTGAACGATGGCGAGGGCGCCCGCAGCCCCCTGAAAGGCGATGCCGAACATGCTGCCGATCACGGGCACGCCGCCCATGGCGGCGCTGATGAAGCCGAGCACGATCGTGGTGACAAGGAACATGGCGCTCGCGCCGATGTTGTCCCTGGCCTGCATGATCGCAGAGATGATGCCGGTGCCGGCCATCATGTCGTCGTCGAGGTAGATGCGACCGGCGATGATGCCGGCGACGGGCACGAGCATGATGGAGTAAGCGATCATCAACAGCCCGCCCACAATCGCCAGGGGGCCAGCAACCTTGCCCAGCACGACCGTCATCACGATCAAGGGAATCGTGCCGAGAGCGGCGATGATGCCAAAAACGATCATGCCCCCGATGACGCGGTAGCCGTCGCCGATGTAGCCGAACCCAAACTCGGGGAGGATGGTGCCGCCGCTGGCGCGCTCCCTGGCGTAGGCCTTGCCCCAACCCATCAGGTTCGGGACGCCGATGAAGATGCCGATGACCGTGGCGCAGAGAAGAACGTTGATAACGCCCACCAGCAGAAGTTTCTTGAGCCAATCTTGGTCCTCAAAGGGACCCTTGATGACGGCGCCGATATCCCTGTGTGTGCTCTCCGGTCGAAGTGGAGCCGGACGCTACCCGCGGTGACGAGCCATTGGGAAGCGTCCGAGTGGAGCGGGGGCATCCATCGAAGAAGTTGACCGTTTCTTCCGCCAGGCGGTATCCCACATGTCTATGTCGATGAGATTTCACACCGTCGGACTGCACCGTCTCGCGTCGCTGGGCGCAGCCCTCCTGGCCATCTCGGGTTGCGGACCCATCATCTCGACGTCGCTCATCATCGACGCCGAGGCCAAGCTGTCGGCGGCGAAGGCGGCGGAGGCCGAGCGTTACGCGCCCTATGAGTGGACCGCCGCCGAGGAGTACCTGCACAAGGCCCATGAGGAGCTCGGCTACGCCGACTACGGCCCCGCCATCGACTACGCCTACAAGGCCGCGGACGCCGCCGAGAAGGGCACCAGGAAAGCCAGCGATGAGCGCAGCAAGGACATGGAGGGACCGCCCACTGTCGTCGACGACAACGCCGCCTCTGCCGCCGAGCCGACCGCCCAGCCCGTGACCATCAAGCGTATCGACATCAAGGCGCCGCAATGAACATCCGTCGCCTGCTGCTGGTCACCAGCGTCATCGTTGCTGCGGTCGCCATGGCTGCCTGTGTCGGCCCGCGCATCGCGGCCCAAACCGAAGTGGTCCGCACCAACATCGACAAGGCCAAGAAGTCGGGGGCCTACAGCTGCGCTCCTCGTGAGCTGGCGTTGGCGGAGTCCAACGTCGACTTTGCCGAGAACGAACTGGCGCAGGGCGACTTCTTGCGCGCCCAGCAGCACATCGACATCGCCGTCGCCAATGCCAACCAGGCGCTGGCCGACTCCAAGCAATGCGCACCCAGGCGGGTGCTGATCAGAAGCAAGACCGACAAAGACGGCGACGGCATCACCGACGAGGTCGACGTCTGCCCGGCACAACCAGAAGACAAA
>CAJBHN010001054.1 GCA_903952805.1 uncultured Myxococcales bacterium
TACCGACGAAGCAGTTCTTCACCGACAAGGTGTGGAACCCCTTCATGTCGAGCACGTGCTTCGCCTGTCACAACGCCCAGGGCATCGCGTCGACGTCGGAGTTGGTGCTGCAGAGCACCAATCAGCCAGGCTTCATCGACGCAAACCTCGCCATCGTCAGCGAGCTGGCCCAGTTCGAGCGCAACGGTACCTCCATCTTGCTGCTCAAGCCCTCCGGCGAGATTGACCACGGCGGCGGCCTCGTCATCGCCAAAGACAGCGCCGAATACAAAGCCCTGGCCGAACTGGTCCGCCAGACCAAGAACCCTGTCGTCTGCGAAGCCGGCAGCGACAACGCCTTCGACGGCGTCACCCTCCTCAGCAACGCTGGCACCTTCCGCAAGGCCAGCCTCAATCTCGTGGGGCGCCTGCCTACCGAGGACGAACGCCTCCAGGTGGACGGCGGCGACGCAGCCGACCTCGACGCGGCCCTCGATGGCCTGCTCGAGGAAGAGGCTTTTTATGGGCGGTTGAAGGAGATGTATAACGACATCTTCTTGACCGATAAGTATATTAATGGTCGGCGCGGGACCGAGTTGCTCGACGGCGAGCGTTTCCCGGGCCTTTTCTGGTACGACGACATCACGCCCCAGGGCGAGCGGACCGAGGCCCAGGAGACCGAACGTCGTCGCCGGGAGAACCTGACCAACATCGGCGTGGCCCGCGAGCCCCTCGAATTGGTGGCCTATCTGGCCCGCAATAATCACCCCTGGACCGAGTTGGTGACGGCTAATTACATTATGGTGAATCCCTTCAGCGCCAAGTCATTTGGGGTTGATGGCAGTGTCGCTTTCACCGATGCCGAAGATGGCAACGAGTTCCAGCCCGTCAGCATCCCCGACTACAACCACGCTGGCGTGCTCACGAGCCCCATGTGGCTCAACCGCTTCCCCACCACCGACACCAACCGCAACCGCCACCGCGCTCGCATGGTGTTCAAGTTCTTCCTTGCGACAGACATCCTGCGCATCGCCGACCGTCCCGTCGACTCCGCCGCCATCGCCGGCTTCAACCCGACGCTGAACGACCCGTCCTGCACCGTCTGCCACGCCAACATCGACCCCATCGCGGGTACCTTCCAGAATTGGGACGAGCGCGGGGCCTTTGCACCTCCCGTCGACGGCTGGTTCGGCGACATGTTCCCTCCCGGGTTCAAGGACACGGCCCTGCCGTTCAACGACCGCTTTGTGGCCACCTCGTTCCTCGGGGCCAGCGTCGCCAGCGACCCTCTCTTCGCGTTGTCGACGGTGCAAACCCTCTACACGGGCCTCACTGGTCGTGAACCCGTGTCGGCGCCGTCAGACCCCAGCGACCCCGAATTCGACGCCAGAAGCCGGGCTTTCGTCGCCCAGGACGCTGTCTTCCAGGATATCGTGAAGGCCTTCGTCGCCGACGGCTTCAACATCAAGACCGCCGTCAAGGGCATCATCACGAGCGCCTACTTCCGCGCCCACGCCGCCCAGCCGAGTGTCACCGGCGCCGACAACCGCGCTTTCCTCGCCTCTCTCGGCACCGCCCGCTACCTGACCCCCGAGCTGCTCGACCGCAAGGTCGAAGCCGTCACCGGCTACCCATGGACCCGCGGCTTCGACAACCGCCGCTTCCTCCTCGATATCAACGAGTACCTCATCTATGATGCGGATATCACGACGGCGCAGCGCCAGAAAGCCGAAGGCTACCTTGCGTGGAAGTGGGGTCTCCAGTCGACCCTCCCCGCCAACCATCTGTACA
>CAJBHN010001055.1 GCA_903952805.1 uncultured Myxococcales bacterium
ACCACCGACGCCACCGCGCGTGGCGTACCCCGAAGACGCGGCCGTTATCGTCAGTCAGAGTCCCTCGTTTCTGTGGGACGCCGTCTCCGACGCGGTCGCCTACGACATTGTCGTCACCAATGGTGTTCAAGAACTGATCAACCGGCGGGTGACCGACACGCTGGTTGATGACCTCGGTGATCTGCCGCGTGGCGACGGCTTCATCTGGACCGTCCGCGCCGTCGACCAGGCCGGCAATACGTCGACGCCGGTCCAACGCACCTTCCGCATCGCCGAACGCGTGACCTACGATTTCCTGGCGTCAACCTCGCCGACGTTCACGCCCGAAAGCGTGATCCTGAAAAAAGAAGGTCTGACCCGCCCACGCTTGGAGACCGGCGGGCTCAGCAGCCAGGCCGTGTCGACGTTCTCCGAGGTCGAGACCCTCGAAGGGACCGGTTGCGGCCTGCGCGACCGCTTCGTCGTCGTCCTTTCCAACGGTACGCTGCAGACGGTCACCGACGGCAACAAATACCAGGTGCTGTGTACGCAGGCGCAAAACCGCGTCATGCGATTCCAGGCTCCCGAGACCGGCTTGTATCGCGTGCGCATTTTCGCCAGCGCCGACCAGGTCCCCGGCACCGGCAATGCGGTCATGGCGTTGACCGGCGGTCGACGCATCGAGGTGCCCATCACCGTCAACTACAACGACATCACCAGCACCTTCCCCGGTCGCCAAGAGGTCGTCGTCGAGATGCCATTCGAGCGAGGCCTGCAGGCCTTGAAGATCGAATACGCCAACGAGTTCTGTTGCAGCCCGGGCGACCGGAATCTGCTCGTCGACAATGTGCAAATCGACGGCCCGTTGAACGACAGCACCGTCATCGCCGCCCTCAGCCAGGGCCCGGTGTTTTGGACCGCCGTCGCCAACGACGGGACCAGGCGCAGCAATCAGCCCAACAACGCCTTCGTCGTCGCCTTCCCCGACCTGGTGCCCCCCAGGGCTCCCAAGCTGGCGTACCCAGAGGTTGGCGCCGTCGTTCTCGATTTGAACCCCTCGTTCATGTGGCCCGCTGTGACCGACGCCGTGTCCTACCGGGTCTCGGTGACGGACCTCAGCACGACGCAGACAACGGTCCAAACGACGACCGACACCCAAATCCGCTGGCCCGACGCCTTCCTCCGCGGCACCACCCTCGAGGTCACCGTCAGCGCTCGTGATGCGGCCGGCAATGAATCCGTGCCGTCCTCCATCGTGCGCTTTTCGATTGCCAATCGGGTCAACTACCGGCTGCAGGCTTCATTGGACGCGACGTTTTCGCCGGCCGGCATCTTCTTCGAGGAACCTTCGCTGGGCACGACACGGCTTGGCCCGTTGTCGGCCCTGTTTGTGGACCCACCGGTGTCCATCACCAAAAAGCCATTTGACCCCGACGTCAGCGGCAACAACTGCGGCAGCGTCGTGGCCGGTGGTCAAATCTTCGTCAACCTCTGCGGCCAGGACCATTTCCGCGAATATCCGATCAAAATCGTTGGCGATTCGGCCTCCTACGAAGTCACGATGGCCGCCTTCGGTGTGATTGTGAATGGCGAGCCCAGCAAGGTCGAGATCCTCATCGACGGCATCAGCAAGGGCATTTTTGACGCCGACAGCACCAGTGCTTCGCCACAAACGCTCCGGTTGACCACGTCGCTGTCGCCTGGTGGGCACACGGTCCGCGCTCGCTACACCAACGAGTTTTGTTGCAGCCCGGCGGACCGCAATCTGTTTGTCGGCAACGTCACCGTCGCCGGACCCGTTGGCAACGAAACGGTGTTGTCACGCATGAGCCAGGGCGATGTGTTCTGGCGCGTGTTGGCCGAGGACGGTTTGCGGCGGGCGCGGGATTCGGAGACGCGCCTGATTGGCTTTCCCGATTTGAAGCCACCCCAGGCGCCGGTGCCGGTCTATCCCGAAGTCGGGGCTGTGGTGTTGAGTCAGGCCCCGGCCATTTTGGTGAAGGCGCCGTTTGACGCCACCCGCTTCCGGATCCTCGTCCGTGAGGCCAACGGGACCGTTGCCCTCGACAAGAGCGTGACCTCGCCGCTGTACAACTGGGACGAAGCCCCGCTGGTGCGAGGTCGCTCCTACACCTGGACCGTCACCGCCTTCGACGCCGCCGGCAATGAATCGGTACCATCCGCCATCCAGCCCTTCAGCGTCGATCACCGCGTGCGCTACACCGTGGAGGCATCCGAGGCGCCGCCAGACGCATTGACCGGCGCCTTTGCCGAGGCCGACATCATCACGCGCGTTGGTGGCCTGCTGGAGCCCCGCCTGCCGCTGTCGGGCTCGGTGGCCGACCCCATCAACATCACCGCCGAGCTCGAGACCGGCTCGGCCAGCGGCACCTCGTGTGGCGTCGCCAGCGGCAGCGGCCGCAACTGGGTCAATATTTGCAGCAACGGGACCCGCGCTTCGACGGTGCGCATTGCTGTCGGCGGCACGTACCGAGTCACGGCGACGGTCAGCGGCACGCAAACCCTTCCCATCGAGACCCTGGGAGCCGTGCGGGCCGCCATCGTCGTCGACGGCAGCCAGGCCGGCCAATTCGACGTCACCAAGAACTTCCCGAACGAATTCGAGGAAAAGACCCTGGAGGTTCGCCTCGGGGTCGGTGTCCATTCGATCGGTGTCGGCTTCCTGAACGATTTCTGCTGCACGCCGGTGGACCGCAATCTCCTTGCCGACAAGATCGTGGTCGAGGGTCCCGTGGGGAACTCGACGTTCTCGGATTTGTTCTCACGCGGCGACGTGTGGTGGCGGGTCCGCGCCGTCGATGGCATTCAGCGCGAGACCCGATCGACCGACACGAGGGTCATCGCCTTCCCCGACCTGCTGCCACCCGACTCCCCCAAGGTCATCTATCCCGAGGAAAACGCGTCGTTGCTGTCATCACGCCCCGCGTTTCAATGGTCCTCGATTGCCGATGCCTCTCGCTATCAGGTTCGATTGCTCGATTTGGACCGGAGCGCCGAGATCCCCCTGGGCGAGACCACGAGCAACACGCTTGCGTTGCCCAGTGGCGTCTCAGACCTGCTGCGCGGAGGTCGCTACTCCCTCGAGGTGCGCGCCTTCGACCCGGCCAACAATCCGAGCGTCAATCCCACGCCCATCAGTTTCTCCATTGCCGACCGCGTCACCTACGACTGGGAGGTCGCCACCACCCCGAACTTCAGGCCTGAATCCCAGTTGGTTCGCCTGGCCGGTCTGACCGACACCACGCTCGAATCCAAGCAGCCGTCGGAGCCCTTGTTCACCAAGAAGGTCGAGGCTGAAGGCTCGGCGACGGCCATTGCCAATCATTGCGGCGCCTCCGGTGGCTTCGCCAACCTGTGCACCACCGGCAGCGAAGTTGGCCTCAGGGTCGACATCCTCGGCGCGAGTGCCGAATACAACGTCAACGCCAGGGTCTTTGCGACCCAGTCGACGGTCGGCTTCACCCAAATGGAAGTCAGGGTCGACGGCTCACCCGTCTTCACCGTCGACGTTCTCGCCCCCCGCGAGCGTCCCGAGCTGCGGTCGTTCAAGGTGCCGCTCAATCCCGGGCCCCATTTGATCAGCGTGCGCTTTCCCAACGAGCAATGCTGCGCCGCTGGTGACCGCAATCTGTTCGTCGACTTCATCGAGGTCAGCGGTCCGGCCGGCTTGGCTTCGATCGAGAGCAAGCTGCGGGTTGGCCCCGTCTTCTGGCGTGTCACGGCCCGCGACGGCATTGCCCGCGCGAGCGACGCCACCAACCCGTTCCTCGTTGACTTCCCCGACGAGAACCCTCCTGTCTCGCCCATTCCCATCTATCCCGAAGACAGCGCCACCATCCTCAGCACCAATCCTGGTTTCCGTTGGTCGCCGATTCTGGACGCGGCGTCGTACCGCGTCGTTGTCATCGACGAGGCCACGGCGCTGCAGCTGATCAACACCGACGTGCCCGCCGGCCAGGAGTTCTTCAATCCCGACGGTGCCTTCCGGCTTGAGCGCAGGCAGCGCTATCGCTGGTTTGTTGAAGCCGTCGACGCCGCCGGCAATCGTTCGCCCGATCCGGCCCAGCGGGTCTGTACTGTCGGCGACCGGGTCACCTACGAGGTCCAGCTCGCGACGTCCGTCGCCTTTTCCGCCGACTCACAGCTGGCGTCATTTCCGACCAACGGCCTCACCCGCAAGCAGTTCCGCACCATCGATTTGCCGCAGGCGGGCGTGGCGTTTTACCGAGTGGTGGCCAAGGACGGCGTCGGCGCGTCGTCCATCTCCTCACCGACGCACACGCTGTCGCTGCCCGACAACAAGCCGCCGACCCTGGTCAGCGTGCTGTATCCCGAAGACGGGGTCCTGGCGCTTGACGCCACCCCTGGTTTTGTGTGGAGCGAACGCGAACCTGGACTCGAATACGAATTCGAAATCGGCACTTCATCGAGCTTCCCGGCCAACACCATCCTGTTCAAGTCACGTGCGCGAGGCAATGTGGTTGAGCTGCCGGCCAGCGCGCCCCTGCTCGCCAACAATGTCTACTTCTGGCACGTCCGAGGCATCGACGCTGCTGGCAACGTCGGCCCCTTCACCAATGCCGCCCGTCTCGCGCTTCGAACCAAGATCAAATCGACGTACAAGCTCGAGGTCGCCACCCAAAGCTTCCATTTGAATCCGACGCCGACCTATGTCGCGACGACGACGGCGACGAATATCCAATTGCCGGCGACGCAGCCGCTGCAGGAAAATACGACCTACTTCTGGCGGGTGACGGCGACCAAGACCGTCGACTCCGAGCCACCGATTCTGCGGACGAAGGTATCGATCTCGTCGTTGTCTGCGGCCAATGCTGGTGAAGCCCTGAGCGCAACCGTGGGGCGCTTTGTGCCCGAGCCAGGTGGTGTCATCGGCAACTATTTCAAGGACCGTGAATTCCGCATTGCCAATGGCTTGCGCCAAGACACGCAAATCGATTTCCCCCGCCTGGCCGACGGCGACCCGTTTGGCGACTTCGGCGGCCTGACGGGAACCAATGGTGACAGCTTCTCGGTCCGTTGGACGGGCCTGGTCTTTGCGCCACGCGCCGGTACCTACAAGTTCATCGGCATCGCCGACGACAACCAGCAGTTGATCATCAACGGCACGCGCCTCTTCGGCGTCAGCCAATTCCTCGGTGCCCAGCGTGCTGACGGCACGATCAATTTGACTGAAGGCTGGCACTTCTTTGCCTACGAAATGGTGGAGAATACCGGCGCTGCCTTCGCCCAGCTTTCCTATCGCTGCGACACCTGCAGCCCGGCTGTGCCGGAGCAGGTCATTCCGAGCGAATTTTTGGCCATCCCCCGCAGCAACACCGACAACAAAGCGCCCGTCGTCCGCGCGATCTACCTGGCTTCGGCCATGCCTTCGACGTCGACGACGCCGGGACGTGCCACGCTGCACCTCGACCTGAACGAGGCCGCCACCGTCGAGGTCACCATCGTTGACGACGGCGTCACCCGAGTGATTCCACCCGCCCGCGTTGGCGTCACCCACGACATCGAACTCGGCAATGTGAAGGATTCATTCACCTACCGAGCCACGCTGACCGACCTCAACAACAATTCGGCGACGACCGCTGATATCGGAGCCTGCGCCCCCCTTGAAAGCGACCTGACGCGCAACGAACTGCGTGCCAGCTACTTCTCCGAGACCAACCTCACCGGTCGCGTGCTCGACGAGGCGCAAGCAACGATCAACTACACCGAGCCCTCTGCCGCCGCCTCGCCTCTGGTTGGCGTCAACGACTATTCGATCCGGTGGCACGGCGGTCTATTCGTCGCCTCGACCGACGTCGGCGCCAACCGTTTTGCGCTGACCGCAAACGATGGCCAGCGCTTTACCGTTGACGGCCTCACCCTCTCCAACGACTTCGTCAAGCGTGGCGCAGCGGTGACGCGTGACGTTCAGGTCACGCTGGCTGCTGGTTGGCACGAGCTTGATTTCGCCTATCTGCAGGGGACCGGCGACGCGCGGGCCTTGATCGCACGGACGACCCCCGGTGGCTTCACCCAATCGCCGCTGCCCAATTCGGCCCTGGCGTCGGTCAGTTTGACGTACCTCAGGCCAACGTTCTCGTCGCCGGGGCAAACGCTTTCGCTGGAGGCCACCTCCCCCCAGGGAACGCTGGCAACCTTGACGAGCTTGACGGCTACGGACTGCCGCGACCCATCGCCGACCGTCGCCAACAACGCCCCCGGCGTGTTCCCGCTGGGCACGACCAACGTGGCGTGGACCGCGCGCAACCGCTTCAACGAGGCGACCACGACCATTCAGGCCGTCCGCGTCGTCGACACCACGCCGCCCAGGGTCCTGCCCATCACGGACCAGGTCATCCCCTGCAATTCACCCAACGCCGACGGCAGAACCCCGGCCGATCTGGTCACGCTGGCGACGCCGTCGACGCAAGACAACGCCGATCCGAATCCCCAGGTCACGTTCATCAAGCCCAGCAACTTCGTGTTGGATGAACCCACCGATGTCACGGTCGTCGCCCGTGACTTCAGCGGCAACGAATCCCGCTCGACCTTCAAGGTGACGTCGACGGACGTCGGTGCGCTGTCGCTTGCCCTCGCTGCCGAGGTCACCGCCGGCAAAGCCGACGACTGCACGCTCGCCAACAATACCCTGGGGACGCTGGTGCGCCTGCCGCAGCCGGTCGCCACCAACCTGTGCCTCGCTTCGAGTGCCATGACGCTGACCCACGATCTTCCCGCGCCGACGGCCGGCGATCCGAGCAGCGACGAAATCTGTGTGCCCGCCGGCACCAGTGTCGTGCGCTGGACCGCTCGGGTCGGCACGCGGGTTGGTCAGGCTGAGATCAGGGTGCGCGTCTTCAACACCGCATTCGTGCTCGTCGTCGACGCGGCTCCCAGTGGCTATGTGAACACCGATGCCGACGTCCGCATGCACCTCGCCTGTCGACCCGGTGAGAGCAACTGCTGTGCGGTCTTCGACGCCGCCGGCGTGCGGCGCGTGTCGTGGCGAGTCATCTCTTCTGATCAGCCGCAGCTCACTGAAGTCGGTGACGCCGGGACCTTCCGCGCTCTGTTTACGAGCGAAACGCGGCAATGCCCCCTCAACGTCGTGGTCGTCGACGCCGTCGGCCGCCAGGGCGCCACCCAGGAGCCCTGCTTTGCCATCGACAAGACCGTCCCGAGCGTCTCGCCGGGTGACCTGCCACAGCAATGGGTTTCGCCCGTCAATTACACCGAGCCTGTCGACGCTGTGGCCAGCGATGTCTCGACGTGGCCCCACGGCTTCGTCGGCGAGGACATCAACCTGACCCTCGGTGCCACCGACAACGACGGCCTGGTCGCTTCGGGCATCCGCAGTCTCGTCGCCACCATGACGCGCGTTGGCTCGACCGACCC
>CAJBHN010001056.1 GCA_903952805.1 uncultured Myxococcales bacterium
GTCGGCCTCTCGCGCAAGAATGGCTTCCGAGATCACCCTCGTCGCGGCAGCGATAGCCTCGTCATACTTGCTGGGCGGCATGCGGTTCCTCCTGGAATGCCCCAGGATCGCACATCTACCCAAGGGTTTGGATCACACCCCGTGACCGGCGACTACTACGACGGCCGCACGTTCAACTGGACCAACTTCGAGGGTCACAATCCCCGCCACCCATCCGAGACAATGCGTGAGCTGAGCAGCTACGAGATCGAACACGGCAGCCCACCGCGCTGACACCCACGAGGCTGGTTGCTCAACGGGCATGCGCCGTGGTGCGACGAACCTGATCAATCGCCGTTGGCGGCGCCGTTGAAAAAGTTGTCGGTGTCAAACAGCAGCGTCGAGGTCCCCGTCGCCGGATCGACCTCGATGACCTCGCCAGCCTGGGTCACGCCAAACAAGAAACCAAAGCTCGCCGACAAGCCAAAGACCTTCGAGAAGCCCATGGCGCCGCGGGTGGTGGTGGCGCCGGTGGCGGCGTCGACTTCGACGAGGACATCAGAGGCTGCGACGTTGTCGGGGTCTTTGGCGCTCATCAGCAGGTCTTCTTCCTTGGTGACCACGCAATCGCCAGACGAGACCAGACCGGCAGAGAAGCCGCCGACTTCGACGAGGGTGCCCGCCGGGCGTTCGACCCGCCAGGCGGCGCTGTCGACGCCGTCATCGTTGGTCAGAAACAGGGTGCCGGTGCCGGTGATGGCCATGCCGTTGGTGCGGGTCGGGGCGGCGATGGTGGCCACGCTGGTCAAGGTGCCGTTGCTGTTGATTTCCCAGATGCCGTCGGCGGTGACGGCCAGCAGGGTGCCGTCGACGTCGCGGTCGACGTCGAGCAGGCCATTGTTGCCCGGCAGCGTGATCTCGCCGAGCACACGGCTCGTCCGCGCAAACGGATCGATCGCAAACGTGGTGTCGCGATCGTGGGCGAGGAAGGTGCAATCGAGACCGTCGTTGAGCTGCCCATCGCAGTTGCTGTCGACGCGGTCGCAGCGTTCGCGGGCCCCGGGAAAGATCGATGGATTGGTGTCGTCGCAGTCGACGTCGTCGCAGGCGTCGTCGCGGTCGGCGTCGGGGCAGCCCTCGCCCTCGCCCTCGCCTTCGCCTTCGCCCTCTCCCTCACCGGCAGCGTTGGGGTCGGTGACGCAGATGTCGTTGGCGCAGATGAGGGGATCGTTGCAGAAGCCGTCGTCGGTGCAGCGACCGCCAAAGACGCCGGGCACATCGGGCTGGGTGTCTGGCGGTGGGTCGGTGCCCACCGGGCGCTCACACGCCACGCCGAGGGGCGTGCTGAGCGCGAGCAGGGTTGGAAGCAGGCCGGCGACAGAAGCGATGATTCGGCGCATCGCTTTTCCTACGGCATGGACCCCGGCGGTCAATCGGGGCCCGGCCGTGGCTGTCAGAAGCGCCGGCCGACGCTGGTTCACACCCCCGGCGCCGCCGACGTCGACAGCGACGTCGACAGCGACGGGTGCTCGCTGGCCCCGTTGATGTCGTCGTCGGGCGCCGAGGGGTCCTCGCTCGCGAGCAGCCGGCTCAGGCGGCGATGGGCGATGACGCCGAGGGGCAACAACACGAAGCCGGCGCCGACGAGGACCACCCCCCAGGTGCCCGAGCTTTGGGCCAGGAGGGCCGGCACCACCAGCGTGCTGAAGGTGCGTTGGTGCAAGACGACCAGCGCCAACAGCGCCGACGGCGCCCGACGCTGCCACAACACGAAGCCCAGGGCGGCAGTAACGATGACGACGACGGTGATGTCGGTGCCGTGGGCCAGCGACAGATCGTGTCGCAGCACCAGCAGGCTGGGCACGGCGGCCGCCATCAGGCCGGCCGTCATGACGCGGGCTGCATGGTGACGCGATGCCAGCAGCAGGGCGACCGCAGCCATCGGCAGACCGACCGTGGTGACGAGGTTGGCGGCGGCCATGCAGAAGACGCCAGCCACGACGGAGGCCCACAACCACACCTCGTGCTCCCGACGCAGCTGCATCGTGACGGTCAAGGCGAGAGCTCCTGCCGTAGCCAGCAGGGCCTCGGGACCGACGGCGAAGACGGCGTTGGCGCCCTGGTACAGCGCGCCCACGATGGCGATGACGACGCTGGCCCGCAGCAAGCGCGGAAACATCAGCTGCCCGACCTCGCCCAGGGCCCGCCGCGACGTCGCGGTCGGCGGCAACAGCGCGGCCACGCCGCCCAGCACAAACACGCCGATGGCCAACAGCATCGGGACCGCGTCGGCGACGTCGTCCATCAAGCGGGCATGGGGCAAGAAGGCCACCAGCGCCGCCGTCAACACCGGCAGCACCCGCGCCGACGTCGACAAGCGCAGACAAAATGCCCATTGCAGGGCATGCAGCTTGAGGCCCACCAGCACGACCCACAGGACGGTGGCGGCCACGTGCCCCGACGACGCCAGCGCGCTGAGTTGCAGCGTGGGGTCAGCCAGAAACACCAGCGCGATCAGGCCGAGGATCACGCCGGGGCGATGCTCGTGCAGACGGCGGTACAAGAGGCCGGCCGTGCCGATCAACACCCACTGATACAGCTCGACGACGGCGCTGAGTCCCAACGCCACGGCGCCCTCGTCGCCGGCGAGGTGCATCGACCGCGACAACACCAGCACGCCTCCCAGCACGCACAAGGCGCTGGCGGTGAACATCGGGTTGTACTGGACAAACCAGCGCACCAGCAGGCGGGGGTCGGGCGTGAAGGGGTCGACGAGGTGGGGACCATGGAGGGGTTGGCTCATACCAACCACTGTGCATTTCGCATGCCGACTGCACAGTGCCGTGCAAGGCGTCGTCGACAATGAATGTGTTCATTCAGGTCATTCTGTCTGTTCAATAGGAACAGAATTACCAAGGCCATCAGGCCGACGCTGGCGGGACCGGTGGCAAGGGCCCGAAGCCCGCGACAGGGTCGTCGAACAAGTGTGTGAGGGTCTTGGCCATCTTTGCGGCATGCATGCCGTCGAGGACGCGATGGTCGAAGGTGGCAAAGACCCGCAACACCTGACCGGGAACGATGGCGTCGCCGTCCACGACGGGCTCTCGCTGCAC
>CAJBHN010001057.1 GCA_903952805.1 uncultured Myxococcales bacterium
CGGCCCGCCCGTCCACGCCGGCAGTCCACGTGACCGGCACCACGCCATCGCGGTCGAGCAGCGCCTCCGCGTCACGCCGCCAGCGCGCCCGCCGCAGCGCCTTCACGCCGCGCACCACGTACCAGGGCAGCAGGACGACGTGCAGCGCCGCGCCGAAGACCGCGCCCATCACGATCGGCATCCCGCCGATCACGATCGCCAGCGCGCCCATCATCGCGAGCACGACCCCGGCCATCACGACCGGCGAATCCGACACGTTGCGCGGCCCACCCGCGAGCAGCACCAGTGCGAACACCGCCGTCAGCCCGAGCCCCGGCACCACCGCCCCGAGCCCGCCGAGCAGCTCGCGCACGAGCGTCTGCCACTCCAGCGCCCGGCCCAGCCGGAGCCGGGCGAGCGCCACACGGGCGGCAGCGAGATCCTCGGCCGAGACGCTCACAGGGCTCGACCGGGAATCGGCCGCGCGCTGCGGATCATCGAGAGCTCGGCTGCCACCACGACGACGTGGGTAGGAAAAACAGGGCGCCTTTTCAAGGGAAGGCCTCGCAGCTCCCAGCGGAACTGCTCTTTTGTTCAGGTTTGCGTTCCGCTGAACCGCCCGAAACCGGCTCTTTCAGGCCATCGGGCGCAGGACTGCCGGGGCCCGAAGGGTTCCCCTGTGGGTCAACGCACGGGTCGTCCGTCGGAACGGGACATCGCGCAAGCTCGCTCGGCTGCGCTCAGGCGAACCACAACGCCGCCAGGCGCTTGCGTGCCTCCTCGACGACGGGGGTCTTGGCGCCGGCCACGTCGAAGAGTTCGACCAGGCGCTGGCGCAAGTCGTCGCGCCCGGGACCCTTGATCCGCTGGATGCCCTGCAGCAGGGCGTCGAAGCATCCGGGCACGTCGCCAGCAGCAAAGAGCGCCGCCGCCAGGCCCGCGATGACTTCGACGTTGTCGGGGGCGGCGGCGACGGCAGCGCGGGCGCTGTCGACGTCGACGGTGCCGGCCTCCAGGCGGGTGCGGACCTCGGCAGCCAGGGGCGCGAGGGTCGGCGGCACGGTGGCAACGCTGGCCAGCAGAGCGCGGGCGTCGTCGTTGCGGCCGGCGCGGGCGGCGACGACGGCGAGGCCCAGCAGGGCCCGGGGATCGGTGGGTTTGATGGCCCGCACGCTGTCAAAGGCCTTGGCGGCAGCGTCGTCTTTGCGCGCTGAAAGCATGGACAGCCCGGCCCGGGCCATGCCCTCGATGGGCGACGGCGCCACTTTGTCGAGGAACATGCGCACCGACGGCTCGGGCAGTGCGCCCGTGAAGCTGTCGACGACCTCGCCGCCCTTGACGGCAAAGACGGCGGGAATGCCCCGCACGCCGAACTCGCCGGCGAAGCGGGGATTGTCGTCGGTGTTGACCTTGGCGACGACGAAGCGTCCCTCGCCCTCCGCCGCCAGGCGCTCGAGCACCGGCGACAAGGCACGGCAGGGCCCGCACCACGGGGCCCAAAAATCCACGATCACGGTGCGCTGGTTGCTCTCGTCGAGGACGGCGGCCTTGAAGGTGGCGTCGGTGACATCGATGACGTTGTGGCCGCTCATGAAAACCTCGGGGCGCGAGACGATGCCCGAACATAGCGACAACGGTGGTCCGTCGCTGTGGGGGCGCGAGTCGGTGCTGGGCCCGTGATAGCGTCGGGAGCCCATGAAGAAGACTTGGTGGACCCTGGCCCGCGACCTCGACACGCCACTGCTGTCCCGCCTGCCACGGCACGCGGCGGTGGGCTTGCGCGAAGCCATCACCGCCGACGTGGCCGGCGCATGGGCCGCCCGGGTCCTCGAGGCCGAAGCCGACCTTGGCGACGACTTTGGCGGCGAGCAGCGTTCGCTGGGTCGTCCCTGGTACGCGCACATGGAGACCGGGCGGGCCGCCGAATATTTTCGCGACGCCACGGCCTCGGACCAGCGCGTCGAGCGGGTCTTGCCGGGCGTACAGGCCGTGACGCTGGCGTGGCTGAGCCGAGTGCTGGGCGGCACCGTTCGTCGTCGCCACGGCTTCTGTGGCCCCGGCGTGCATGTGTTTCCACCTGGCGAAAAAGTCGCTCGCCGCGGCGGCGTGTTCCACTACGACCTCGAGGGCCTTGGCCCCGAGCACAAACAGCATCAGCCCCGAGCGGTGTCGTGCGTGTGGATGCTGCAGCCACCAGTGTCACGCGGTGGGCTCACGCTGTTCGGCACGCAATGGCGCGGCAGGTCCAACTGGCCGATGGACGAAGAGCCAGACACACAGCGCACGACGACGTTGATGGGTGCTGGCGATTTCCTGGTGTTCTCGTCGTATCGGTTGCACCGGATCAACGGCTTCTCGGGCGCCAGGGCGCGCGTCTCGGTGACCTGCCACGCCGTCGAGGTCGACACCGACATCTGGGACGCCTGGTTTTGAACGCGTACGGCGCTGGAGCGCCAACTGGACCACGTCGTCGTCATGGCGTGGTGTCGTAGAAGGCCTGGCGGTCGGCGACAAAGGCTCGGACGCCGGCGACGATGCCCTTGACGATGGAGGCTTGATACTCCGACGACGCGAGCCGGCGCTCTTCGGTCTTGTGGGACAGAAACGAGGTCTCCACGAGGATGGACGGCATGCGGTTGCCCATCAGCACATAAAACAGCGCGTGCTTGAGGCCCAGGTCGGGCACGTCGGGCCAATTTTGATGGAGCTTCTTGACCAGGGCGCCCTGCACCGAGCGACCCAGCCGGACGCTGTCGTCGACGTTGGATTTCATGGCGAGGTCGGCGAGGATGAAGTCGAGGTCGGAGATGCTGCCGTCGTCGAGCTGGGCGTTTTCGCGAGCGGCCAGGCGCATGGCATAGCGATCGTGGGTGATGTTCAAGTAGTAGGTCTCGACGCCGCGCACCCGCTTGAGCGGGCTGGCGTTGCAGTGAATCGAGATGAACAAGTCGGCGGCGGCGGCGTTGGCGGTGTTGGTCCGGTCCTGCAGGGCCAGGGTGCGGTCGTCGTCACGGGTCATGATGACCTCGATGTCAGGCAACTCGGCGTTGAGCAGTTCCTTCACCTGTTTGGCGAGGGCCAGCGTGATGTCTTTTTCCTTCACGCCGCTGGGGCCGATGGCCCCGGTATCGTGGCCGCCGTGGCCGGCATCGATGACGACGCGGTGGACCCGCAGCCCCAATTGCTGGCTGATGGAGATGCCGCCG
>CAJBHN010001058.1 GCA_903952805.1 uncultured Myxococcales bacterium
CCTTACCGAGGATGGCCTTGGCCGCTGGGTCGCGAATGCCGTCGAGGATCAGGTTGATGAGCAAGGCTGGCACGTCGAGAAGCTCGGTCTTGAGGTGACCCGACAGTGCCGCATAGAGCAGGCGTTCGGCAGCGCCGATGACCGCCAACGTCGACAGCTCCGAGGGAAAGGGTTTGAGGAGGCCGTGGGCGCGGACCGCCTCGGTGTGCTGGATGGCTTTGTCGGCCAACACGTCCGCGATGCGCATGACGGGCGCCCGCGCCCCTCGTGACGGCCCGCGGTTTTCCTGCAGGTACAGCAGGGCGGCGTCGCCATGATGGAGAATCAGCTCCACCAAGCCGCTGGCGAGGACCTCGTAGGCGGCAGCGGCGGCTTCGGGCGTTCTGGCAGCGGCGATGGCACCCAGGCTTTGGTTGAAGCTGTCGACGACAGCGGCGTACACCGGCGCAAGGATGCTCTCAACAATGGCGGCTTTGTCGTCGAAGTACCGATAGAAGGTCCCCTTGGCGACACCGGCACGGGTGGTGATGTCCTCGATGGTGACGGCTTCGATGCCGTCGGCCAGAAAGAGCTCCACAGCGGCGTCGGTGAGGCCGGTGGTGCGTTCCTTCCGATTGGTGTCGCGGCGACCACCGGGTCGACCCGGTCTCTCGCTTGGGACCTTGGCTTGGATATCAACGCCCAGGGGGCGGGCCGTCGTCGTCGTCCGTGAGGCCATCGGCGCCGACTTCGGCTTCGGCTGCCGCTTGAGCGGTGAGGGGGGCGATGCGCCGGTGGTCTTCTTCGCTGCCATTGGTCGGGGTCTAGCCGACACAATGGCAGCGCGGAAGTGTGAGCGGACTCAGCCGCTACCCCGAGGACGCCTGCGCATGCCGGTGGCCCTCGGCCAGCGGCAGCTACTGGGGAGCAGCGGCGCCGACCAGTTCATCGGCGAGTGCACCAGCGCCGTAAATCTTGCGCAGAGCCTCAAGAATCGTGGCGGTGTGGACGGCAACGGCGCGGTTGTTGTCGGCGTTGAATCCGTACTCGCCACCCGAGGAATGGATGTTGCCATCAAAGATCAGGCCGACGACTTCGGCGTCCTTGCTGACAACGGGGGAGCCGGAGTTGCCGCCGATGATGTCGTTGGTGGTGGCGAAGTTCATCGGCGTCGTGAGGTCAAGCGCCTGCTGCGCCTTCAGCCACGATGCTGGCAGGTTGAACGGGAAGGCGCCGGTGTGACGTTCAAAGGCACCGCCGATCATCGTGACGGGGGCGATGTCGACGGCGCGCTCCTTCCAGCCAGCGATGCTGCCGTAGGACAAGCGCAGGGTGAAGGTCGCGTCGGGATAGACACTGGTGCCGTAGACGGCGAAGCGGGCCCTGGCGACGACTTCGTTGGCGCGATCGATGACGCTATCGACCTCATTTTCAAAGCGCTGGCGCAGGCTGCGGGCGTCGGCGTCGACGAGGCGGGCCATGATGATCATCGGGTCACGGCTGTCGTCGATGAGCTTGCGGTTGCCGGCGAAGGCAGCGTCGACGAGGACCTTGCGGGCCTTGGGGTCACGCAGCTTGCTCCCGGCGATGAGCGCCCTGGCGAGGTCCTCGGGGGATTGCTTGGCGAGCACCTTCTTCACCAAGGGGTCGTCCACCGTCAGCATCTCGCGCATCTTGGAAAGACTGAACGCCAGCTTGAGGACCTCGAGCTCGGCATGGATCGGGGCCGTCGACGCCAACGCTGACTTGACGCCGGGGAGGGCGGCGTCGCTGAATTCTTTGAGGCGCTTTTCGTTGGCCAGGGGCAACTCGTCGGCGAGGCGAACCAGCGTGCGGGCGTGCGTGAACGTCGACGACGAAAAGCCCCAGCCCCCCTCGAGGTTGATGTAGGCCGGCCACAGCTCACGGGCGATGCCCAGGGCTCGCTCGATGTCGGCGATGGCGGTCTGCAATTCAGCGCGCTGCTTGGGGTCTTTGACGGCGGCGATGAGTTCCTGTTGGGCCTTGACCTTGGAGGCGAAGAAGGAGGCATCGGTCAGGGTCTGCTGGCGACCGAAGCGGGCCTTGAAGCCATTCTCCATACTGAACAGGTCACTCTCGGCGATGCGCTGCTGTTCGGCGCCGCGGTTGCCGAATTCGATCAGGCGACCTCGCAGCTCGGCAATGCGCATCAGCCGACGGGGCTGCGAAAAGTCACGCTCAAAGGCGAGTTCGGCGACGGTGTATTCGCGGCTGGTGTGGCCGGGGTGGCCAGAGACGAACGTCACGTCGCCAGCCTTGGCGTTGCTCTTGGCAAAGGGCAGGAAGTGCTGCGTTTGCAGTGGCTTGCCACTGGCGTCGTAGACGCGGACGAAAGCGGCATCCACGTCGTAGCGGGGGAAGTTGAAGTTGTCGGGGTCACCGCCGAAAAAGGCGATGGCTGATTCGGGAGCCCACGCGAGGCGGACGTCTTGGAAGCGGCGGTACGTGTAGAGGTCATGGCGGCCTCCCTTGTAGAGCGTGACGACGTCGCAGCGGACGTCGTCGGAGGTGGCGCATTCCTTGGTGATGCGGGCCATCTCGGCGTTTTGGGCCTCGACCCAGGCTGCCCCGGTCTTGTTGGCCGTGGCCGTCGTCATGCGGGCGGTGACGTCGGTGATGGAGGTGAGCTGATTGATCTCGAAGTTCGGGCAGCGCAGCTCGCCCTTGAGGTTTTTGGCGAGGAAGCCACCCTTGATGAAATCCGCCTTCGGCGACGACAAATCGGTGACGCATTGGCGGACACAGTGATGGTTGGTCATCACCAGGCCGTCCTTGGAGACAAAGCTCCCCGAGCACCCACGCGCCAGTCGAGCCGAGCCCAGGCGGACCTTGTCGAGCCAGGCCTGGTCGGGCTTGAAACCGTATTTTTTGGCGACGGCGTCGGCAGGGAAGTTGTTGTAGGTCCACATGCCTTCGTCGGCGCGGACGGGGCTGGCGATGACGCCGACAAACAACGACGCAGCAAACAGAGCAACGAGGGACCTGATCATGAAGCCTCCGGCCGTCGGCCCTACGTCACTCTCTGACGTCGGGAAAGCGGGTCGGAGAACCAGCCAGGCGAGGGACTACAGCCCGGTCTCCGTCGACGGCGCACCGCTGCGGGCGTCAAAATAGGTTGCCTGGGGGTGGTGAAAGACCATGGCCGAGACGCTGGCTTCGGGGTCCATCATGAAGCCCTCGGTCAACTCGACCCCAATGCTGCCGGGCTCGAGAATTGACCACATCAGTGCCTGGTCCTCGAGGTTGGGGCAGGCAGGGTAGCCAAAGGAATACCGACGTCCACGATAGCGGGCGGAGAACAGGTCTTGGGGCGCCAGGCTGGGCGGGTCGGGGAAACCCCACGCCGTGCGCAAGGTCCGGTGAATCCACTCGGCGAGGGCTTCGGCAGTCTCGATGGCGATGGCCTGCAGGGCGTGCGAGCGCACGAAGGCGCCGTCACGCTTGAACTGCTCGGCGCGCTCGCGAACGGTCAGGCCGTTTCCCTGGCACGATGTCACGAAGAAAGCGACGTGGTCGACGAGTCCCGACGACACGGTCGGCACAAGGTCAGCAAGACAGCGCTGGTCGCCGGACGGTTGCCGCGGAAACGCCACCCGGCCGAGCTCGCCGGCGGCGTCGCTGAAGACGACGGTGTCGCTGCCGTCCACCCGGGCAGCGCGGACGAAGCGCCACGTGACTCGTGCTCGCAGCCAGTCCCCGGCCAGAATGTCGTCCTCGAGGGATTTGACGGTTTTGCGCAGGTCGATGGCCTTTTGGTCACCAGCCGCGATGAGCTGCTCCAGCTTGCCCTTGAGACCCAGGTGGCGCGTGTAGAGCATGGTCGGGTTGACGAGGGACCACACTTCTTCGAGCGGGATGTTGTCTCGCACATGGCGCTTGAGGTCGGGTGGTCGCGGAGGCTGACTGTGGGTGATGGCGACGGTGGGCGCCGTTGGTGGCAGCGGCGCGAACTGCTGCGGGGCGGCGGCGGCGGCGGCGGCGGCAGCGTCGTTGGCGTCCTTCACATCTTGGCGTTTGGTCGCCAACAACTCAAACAGTGCGGGTCGCTTGTCGTCGTCGAACAGGCGATTGGCGAGGTCCAGGCCGCTCATGGCATCGCGAGCGTAGAAGACGCCGGCGTCGCGGCCTTCGCCGGCGTAGGCGGTGGCGATGCGGCCATAGGTGAAGCGCTCGGTCAGGGCGGCACCACCAACGAGAATGGGGATGTCGACGCCGGCCACCCGCAGTTCCTCGGCGGTGGCGGCCATCTCCTGGGCGGACTTCACGAGCAGACCAGACAGGCCGATGAAGTCCGGCTTGTGCTCCTTGACCGCGGCGACCAGCGCCTGGGCGGGGACCTTGATGCCAAGATTGACGACGTCAAAGCCATTATTGGAGAGAATGATGTCGACGAGGTTTTTGCCGATATCGTGCACGTCGCCTTTGACCGTGGCGAGGATCATCCGGGCCTTGGCGGCACCCTGGGCCTTGGTCATGTACTGCTCGAGGTGACCGACGGCGGCCTTCATGACCTCGGCTGATTGCAGCACCTCGGCGACGATGAGTTGGTTGAGGCCGAACAGGCGACCGACCTCGGCCATGCCCGCCATCAAGGGGCCGTTGATGATCTCCAGCGGCGTGCTGCGGGCGCGGACCTCCTCAAGGTCGTCAACGAGACCCTCCTTGCTGCCTTCCAGCACCAGCGTGGCGAGCCGTTCTTCGACGGGGCGGGAGAGGTCGCGGCCGACCTTGGGGGCCGCACCCCGCGACTTGAAGTGGGCGCTGAAGGCGGCGACGGCGGCGTCGTAGTCGTCGGCCTCGGCAGCGATGATGCGCTCACACAGGGCAACGTCGTCAGCGGGGAGATGGGTGATGCGCTCAAGCTTCTCGGCGTTGACGATGGCCATGTCGAGCCCGGCCTCGAAGCATTTGTGCAGGAAGACCGTGTTGAGCGCTTCGCGGCCGCTGTCGGGGAGGCCAAACGAGACATTCGAGATGCCGAGGATGGTCCGGCAGCGGGGGAAGCGAGACTTGATGGCGCGGACGCCTTCGATCGTCGCCACTGCCGACCCGATGTATTGCTGGTCTCCCGTGCCACAGGGGAAGACGAGGGGATCAAAGATGATGTCATCTTCGGGGATGCCGTAGTCGCCGGTGAGCAGCGCGTGGCTGCGCTCGGCGATCGCCAGCTTGCGGGCGATGGTGACGCCCATGCCCTGTTGGGGGTCGTCGTCGATGCAGCCGACCACGACGGCGGCGCCGTAGCGGCGGATGATGGGCACGACATCGTCGAAGCGCTCGCGGCCGTCTTCCAGGTTGATGGAATTGACGATGGCCTTGCCCTGGCTGTGCTTGAGGGCTTCTTCGATGACGACGGCGTCGGTCGAATCGATCATCAGCGGCGCCTTCACCTTGCGGGTGAGGTGATGCATGAACGCGATCATGTCGGCGCGCTCGTCGCGGTCGGGGTTGGCCAGGCAGACGTCGATGACGTGGGCCCCGCCGCGAACTTGCTTGCGGCCAATCTCGGCGGCTTCTTCGAACTTGCCCTCCACGATGAGGCGTTTGAAGGCGCGGGAACCGATGACATTGGTACGTTCGCCAACGATGATGGGCCGGGTTTCGTCGAGGTCGATGAAGTCGA
>CAJBHN010001059.1 GCA_903952805.1 uncultured Myxococcales bacterium
CCATTGCCGAGGGTGGCAAGGTGACGTCTGCTCGCGTGATCAACGACGGCCTCAACTCTGCCGAAGTGAGCAACTGCGTCCTGAGTCTCCTCAAGCGCTTGCGTTTCCCCGAACCGAGCGATGGCGAAGTCACCATCTCAAACGCGTTCGTCTTTCAGGCAGGGGGATGAGGGCGTTGTGGTCGGTCCGTCGTCATGTCTGACGGACCGGTTCGTTGTTCTGGCTGTTGGCGGCGGGTTCGAACTCCTGCCTCGACCACCTGGAAGAGCGTTGGGGTCTTTGGTTGGCGTAGACCCACTATGGTTCCGGTCGTCTTCCCGGTAGGCGGCCCCCATGAACGACAGCGCCGCACTTGCACCACGAGGTCTGCCCCGTCTTCCGCCCTGGCCCCTGCTGGCGGTCCTGTCTGGGCTGCTGGTGGGGCTGTCCCAGCCAATCCTGATCGAATCCATCGGCGGCAAGGCGGTGCTCGATGGCAGCGGCCTTACCGGACTGTTGGCCTTTGTGGGGCTCGTGCCGGCTTTCCTGGCCATCGACGGACAGGGACCCAAGCGCGCCTATGGCGTGGGCTTTGTGACGTGGCTGGTGGCGTTCTCGTGCATCGTGCACTGGATTTTGACGACGGTGCACGTCTACGGCGGCCTGCCGCTGGTGGTTGGCGCGGCGGTGTTGCTGCTGCTGACGTCGGCGATGGCTGCCTACGTGGCGGCATCGTTTGCTGTGGCCCGGGTCATCAGCCGCTCGTTTGGCGTCGCTCAATGGCTGGTGTTGCCCATCACCGTTGGCGCCGTCGAAATCCTTCGGAATTACGGGCCGGTCGGGGGCTTTCCCTGGGGATCGCTTGGGCACTCGTTTGCCACCGTGCCGCTGTTTTTGCAGTCCGCGTCGCTGGTGGGCGTCACCGGCCTCACGATGCTTGCCGTCGCCGTCAATGCTGGACTCGCCGCCGTCATCGCCGCCTGGCTGCGCGGCGAGTGGCTTCCCAGGGGGGCCATCGCCCTCGCCGTGGGCGTCGTGGTGGGCATGGCGACGTTCGGACACATGCGCCTGTCGACCGACATCAGTTCGGGACCGTCGATTCGCATCGCGCTGCTGCAGCCCAATGTGAACGAAGGCCTCGCCGACCTCACGAGGGAGCCCAAGGGCGACATCCTGGACCGCTTTCACGACATGGAGCGCGACGCGCTGGCCCAGGGCGCCGACGTCATCCTTTGGCCTGAGGGCAGCTTTCCCACCCGGGGGCTCTCCCGCGATTTGAAGGACCTGACGAAGATCAAGCTGCTGCCCCCGGGCCTGACGCCGCCGCAGGTCTCGGTCGTGGGCGCCAGCGCCGTGGCGTCGGCTCCCGGGCCCGATGGCAAGCGGACGTTCCACCGACACAACTCGGCCTTCGTCGCCGACCAGGACCTCGTGGTGAAGGGTCGCTTCGACAAGACCCACCTCGTGCCCTTTGGCGAATACGTGCCGTGGCCCTTTGGTGGGATCGTGCGCCAGTTCATTCCCCTCGGCAGCTTGACCCCCGGCGACAATCTGCGGCCGATCGAGGTCACCGTCGACGGCGCCACTGCCAAGATCGGCATCATGATTTGCTACGAGGGCGTGTTTCCTGAAATCGCTCGCACCCTCGCCAACGGCGGCGCCACGTTCTTTGCCAACCTCACCGACGATCGCTGGTACGGCGTGTCAGGCATGGCGACCCAGCACCTGCTGATGTACGCGCTGCGCGCCGTCGAGAGTGGCCGCCCAGTGGCCCGGGCCACCAACACCGGCATCTCGGGGTGGATCGACATCCACGGCGGCATCCACCAGAAAACCGCCATGTACGAAAGCGCCCTCGTCATCGACGACATGCCCACCATCACCGCCGATACCCTGTATCTGAAACTCGGCGACTGGCTCGCTCTGCTCGCCCTGCTGACCACGTTGGCCTTGTGGTTCTGGGCCATGTTGGGGGGCAAGGACGTCGTCAGCCGCGAGCGGGGCAAACCGACGATCATCCTCGTCACCATCGGCGCCGTCGCCGCTGTGTTCGGCATGGTCTTTTGGCTGACGACTCCGAGCGCCGGCCTCGACGAAACGCGCAGCACCCAGTCGATGTTGCTCGTGTTGGCTGGCCTGCTCGTCGGTGTCGGGGCGTTGAGCCAGAAACCGTGGGGCCGCCGCGCCGTCCTCGTCGTCGGCCCCTGCTGCATCGTGTTTGGCGCCGTTGCCGTCGTTGTGTCGAAGGCGCCGGTGGCCTTCGCGGTCTGCGCCATGGGGTTCGTGTTGTTTTTCCTGGGCCGCGCCCACCAGGCGACCAGGCCATCGACGCCGGCAGGAGCCTGACCCATGCGCATCGCCCTGTTTCACGACGACGATCCCCGCATCCCCCGCATTCGCGGCGAGTTGGCCGAGCGCGGTCATCGGGTGGTGGTGGTGGGGCCCGGCGCGTCGCACGCGTTCCTGGTGCGCTTGTTTGGCGAGGAGCGCCCCGACATCATCCACTCGTTTGGCCGCGGGCCGTTTGGCCTGCTCTCGGCAGCCTATTGGCGGCAGCGCCTCAGGAAGCACGGCACCAGGCGGGTTCACGATGTCGACGGCATCTTGCTGTCCGACGGCCACGTCGACGGCAGCCTGACGGGGGCCTTGCTGGAGGCGGCGTATTTGCGGGTGCTCGGCCTGCGTGGCGCTGACAGCCATCCTGGCGGATGAGCTCGTCGTCCATCGACGGTCGGGCAGGGCTGCTCAGGCCGCCATACGTAACGCCCGCAGGGAGACGCGGGTGTCGGCGAACAGGTGCTCCAGGGTGGCCAACGACGCCACCGCTTGACCGCGACCGATGCGCTTGACGAGGTCGACGACGGCTGCGTTGACCGGCACCGGCAGGCCCAACAAGGCCGCGCGACGCACCACCTCGCCGTTGAGTTCATCGACGGGAGGCTCGCGGCCCCTCTCGATGGCCGACAACATGGAGCTGCGCAGGCGCCGATAGCGGGCCCCGACGGCCAACAACGCGGTGTGCTTGGCGAGCAGACCCGGCGAACCCGAGGCAAGGCGTTCGTCGGGGTCGAGGGCGAACCACTCGAGGTCGATCATCCCCGACAGTTTTTCGAGCTTCACACCCAGGGTCAGCGCCACCTGGGTCGCCTCGGTCATGACCTCGAGCGACAGGCGCCGCACAAAACGGTGGCGCATGAGCGCGCCGAGGCGATCGCCGCCGATGGTGCCCAACGACGAGATGGCGCAGTTGATGGCGAGTTTGGACCAGCGGGCGCCGCGCAGATTGCCCGTCAGCACCACCGAAGGTCCGTCGACGTCGTCAGAGACACGGCCCAGCAGCGCGCCCAGTCGACGGACCGGCGCATCGACGACGCCATTCAAGCGGCCGATGGTGAAGCCGCCGTCGCTGGTCTGCTCGATGACGCCCGGAGACATCGCGGTGCCGCCGAAGCCAACAATGGCGCCGATGATTCGGCCGGCCATGTCGTCGCCGGCGAGGGCCGCGAAGTGATCGACGAGGAGTTCCTCGGGCAGGCCGTTGGCGAGGGGCACAATGATGCCGTCGTCGGCGAGCAGAGCGTGGGCGTCGCTGGCGGCCGCCGCCAGGCGATTGGGGGGGACGGCCAGCAACGCGACGTCAAAGCGGCCACGGGCCGAGGCGCCCCTGGGATGGGTGACGACGTCGATGCGGGAGCGGGCCACGCCGTCTGGCAGATGGGCCGTCAGGCCGCTTTGCGCCACCGCCTCAGTGATGGCCTGGTTGCCGGTGACGACGACGACGTTGCGGCCGGCCTGGGCCAGCCGGGAGGCAACGATGCCGCCGATGCCGCCG
>CAJBHN010001060.1 GCA_903952805.1 uncultured Myxococcales bacterium
CCGATGCCTGGAACTGAGCAGCCTGAGCAGCCTGCAGCCCCCGTCACCGGCCGGGACAGCCACACCAACGAATGAACCCTCGCGCCGCTCCCTCGCGGCTGCTGGTCGCGGCGCTTGGCGCCGCCTTTGGCATGTGCATGAGTCTTGGATTGGGCGGTTGCCCAGCGGACCCTCGCCAAGCCGATCATCGTCCCGTCGCGACCACCGGCTCGCTGCGAATCGATCAACGCGAATTGCTGTCGCTCCTCGCGCAGCGAGGTGTGGCCCGGGTCACCGATCCGGCACAGCGCCTCATGGTTTCTCGCCAGTTGCTGGAGCAGATGCTCGACGAACGTCTTGTCCTGCAGGCAGCCGAGCAGGCTGGCATCAGCGTTGGCGACGACGCTGTCGACCGCGAGATGCGCGCGCGCACCGAGGGCTATCCGCCTGGCATGTTCTTGCGCGTCCTTGGCGCCGAGCAGCTGACCGTTGATGCCTATCGGGAGGGCGTGCGCCGACGCATGACGCTGGACGCTTTCCTGCGGGCCCGATTGGCCTCCCTGCCTCCGATCACCGACGGCGAACTTGAGGCTGCGTACAACAAGACGCTCGCCCAGCGGCAGCGCCCTGCCCAGGTGCGTGCCCGCCAGGTGCTCTTGCGGACCGCCGAAGAGGCTGCCCACGTTGTGGAGCAGATCAGACAGCGCAGCTTGACCATCGAGCAGGCAGCTCAACGGTTCAGCCAAGGCATGGAAGCCAGCGAGGGCGGCGACCTCGGTTGGTTTGCACCGGGTGACCTTCCAAAGGTCTTTGATGTGTGTTTCATCCTCGAGCTCAACCAGGTCGCCGACCCGATTCAGTCCGAGTACGGCTTCCATGTGTTCCAGGTGATCGACAAGCGCGAAGCCCGCATCGAACCCTTGTCGGCGGTGCGTGACGAGCTGTACGCGACGTTGAGTCATGATCAACAAGCCGCTGCCGGGGAAGCCATCATGATTGAACTGCGCGCTCAAAACCCCATCAAGATTCGTCAATCCACCCTGGAAGCCGTCGTGGCGCTCCTGCCCTCGCCACCCAGCACGCCCATCGAGACGGTCGAAACCGGCACGGGCCGCCCCCTCGACTCCCACAACGAAGGCGCAGATCCCATCCCGCCCATGCGACGAGAGTGACCATGTTTCTGGACGTAGTTTTGGCCATCGCCGTCGCCGGCCCGGTCCCTCTTCAAGCGGCGCCGGCAGCATCGATCAGTCCGGCAGACGAAGTCATCGTCGTCGAACGCATTGTCGCCGTTGTCGACCGCGCCGTCGTCCTGCAGAGCGAGGTCGACGCCGTCGTAGAGCAAATCGAGCAGGCCATGCCCATTCCCGCCGGTGTCGACAAGGATGCCGTCCGTCGGGAACGGCGCGCGCAGATCGTCGACACGCTCATCGCCGAGAAGCTCATCGAAGCCGAGGTGCGCAAACTTCGCATCGACGTCACCGATGCCGAAGTCGACCGCGCCCTCGCAGCGCTGATGCGTGAAAACAACCTCACCGACGACAGCCTGGCCATGGCCCTGGGCCGTCAAGGCATGACCCTCATCGAGTTCAAGGAGCAAAAGAAAAAGGAGCTGACCAAGATGAAGATCGTCCAGCTCAAGGTGCGCAGCCGGGTCAGCGTCACCGACGAGGACGTCAAGACCGCCAAGAAGCAGCAGGACCGGTCCGCGTCTCTGGCCGGCTTCTCAAAGGTCCGGGCCCGTCACATCCTGTGGCTCGTGCCGCAGGGGCAAGATGGCGAAAGCCAGAAAAAGAAGGCCCTCGACGCCCGCGTGCGTCTTGAGCAAGGCGCCGACTTTGCCGAGGTCGCGGCCGTCGAGAGCGAGGACCCGGGCAGCAAGGCCCGTGGCGGCGACCTTGGCGTCTTTGGCCGTGGCGAGATGGTCCCCGAGTTCGAGCGCGCCGCCTTTGAGTCTCCGGTCGGCAAGGTGGTCGGCCCAGTCCGAACCGCCTTTGGCTGGCACGTCATTCGCGTCGAAGAGCAGGTCAAGGCCGATGCCGGCGACGCGGACAAAGCCCTCGACGAGCTGCGCAACCGCTTGTTCTCCAAAGAACTCGAAACCCAGTTCGAGCAATACCTCGACGAACTCCGCCGCGACGCCTTCATCGAAAAGCGGATCTGACCGTGCTGCACAGCGCCCCACTCGTCTCTGCTCCGGTCGTCAGCGACGACGCCGTCTCCTTCAGCGTCAGCATCGTTGTTGATGGTCACGACGCTCCCCGCGTCGCGGTCCGGGCCCCTGCCGGCCACACCGTCGAGGTCATCAACGTCGAGGAGGGCGCCGCTCTCCCCGATGGGCGCCGTCAGATCCACTTCCTCGTCGAGGCCGATCGAGGCGACCGCGCCTTCGACGTGCGCGTCATTGTCGCCCTCGGCGACGTCGAGCAGACCCTGACGGGTCCCACGGTGCCTGTCCGGCATGGCTGACCCCAGCAACACCAAAATAAATGCAACGTCCGTCGTCGCAGGCGTCGACGGCGTCGAACACCGATTCCGCGGCTGGACCAGATCCGGTCCCGTGCCACCACCGCGGCCAGACATTGTCGTCGAAGCCGGCGAGACCCTTGACTGGCTGTGCGGTCACACGAAGATCTTCCAATACGAACGCGGACATCGCTTTAGCGTCGACGATGTGCTGTGTGCCTGGTTTGCCACCGTCCACGCCCCGCGGGTCGACCGGGCTCTCGACCTCGGCTCCGGCATCGGCTCGGTGGCCATGTCGGTGGCCTGGAGGCTCCCCGGGGCGCAGGTGGCCACGATCGAGGCACAGGAGATCTCGATCCGCCTGGCGCGAAAATCCATCGCCAAGAACGGGCTGGAAGACCGGGTCCATCCCTATCTCGGCGACTTGCGGGACACCGACCTGCTGACCCGGGTGAGCGAAGCCCACGGGCCGTTTGACCTTGTCACCGGGTCGCCGCCGTATTGGCCGGTGGGGGCCGCTCTGGCCGCCGCCCATCCCCAGGCCGTCCCCGCCCGTCTCGAGGTCCGTGGCGACGTGGCCGACTACGCCCGCGCTGCCGCCAGCGTTCTCGCCCCCGGTGGCGTCTTCGCCTGCGTTCATCAAGCGTCACAACATGAGCGCGTCATGCACGCCCTGCGCGGCGCCGGCCTCGCGGTGCTGTTTGTGCGTTTTGTCTGCTTTCGGGAGGGTGTCAGCGCCGCCGAAAGCGGCATCAGCCTCTACGTGGCGGCCCTCGCCAGCGACGTGCCCCGGGGCTTCTCTGATGGGCGCCCGGGCAAACCACATCAGGAGCCCGACCTCGTGCTTCGCCGACGAGACGGCGGAGTGCATGCGTCGTATGCCGCCGTCCGCCTGACCTACGGCTTTCCCCCCGGCGACGCCGACCCCGACGAACGCTGATGGCACAAAGCGCCCGGCGGATGCTCCCGGCATCGGATCTCCGCCCGATGCTCGTCCTGCGTCTCCCATTTGACCGAGACAGGTCCTGCGGCAACCGTGCGCATTCCGCATCGCTGTCCCGCTGACCGCTGGCGCGACCATGTTTGACGAGGGTTCCATGCGCACCGCCACCCGAATCGCTCTGCTGCTGCCGATTTCGCTCATCGGTCTCGTCGACTGCGACTGCGGCGAGCAGCTCAGTGGATTGCCAACGCCACAAATCGCCATCTTGGACCCCCAGGGGGACCGGCACACTGACGCCGACCCATGGCTCGTGGTCGACGTCGGCGATGCAGACACGGGCCAGGCCGCCAATGCCCTGCTCAAGCTGCAGAACACGGGCACGGGCCGGCTGGCGATAAACCAGATGTGCTTCGTCAATGCCACCGACTACGCCACCGCGATTCGCGCCGATGTGCCGTGCTTCGATGGTCCCGTACCGTTCTTTTTCACGTCAGCGGTGGGCACCAACATCGCGCCCGAGGCGACCGTCGATGTTCCGGTGGTGTTTCGACCGACCAGCGGCGGCCCGGCCAGCATTTTCCTGCGGGTCGCCAGCGACGCGGCCGCTGAGC
>CAJBHN010001061.1 GCA_903952805.1 uncultured Myxococcales bacterium
GAGAGCTACCTGGTGCGCCCCGGCGACACGCTGTGGAACCTGTCTCAGCGCTTCCTGAACAACCCGTGGTACTGGCCGCGCATCTGGTCGTACAACCAGCAGCTCGACAACCCGAATTGGATCTACCCGGGCAGCCAGATTCGCTTCTACCCGGGCACGGATGTGCCGCTCACGACGCCGCCGGCCGAAGTCGACGAGGAACCCGAGTTTGAGGACCTCGCTGGCGGTGGCTTTGAAGGCGGGGGCGTCGGCGACCGCTTCGCCAACGTGGGCGCCGAACGTCGTCGACGTGAGTTCTTTGTGCCCAGCGAACAGTTGCAGGATGCCGGTCAGGTGCTGAACTCCCCCGAGGAGAAGCAGTTTCTTGCCAACTCGGACCGGGCCTACATCAAGCTGAAGAACAAGAACAAGCCTGGCGACGTGCTGCAGATCTTCCGCCCGAGCCGCGAACTGCGCCACCCCGTCACCGGGGCCAACCTGGGACGCATCGTCGAGATGGTCGGCGAAGTCCGTGTTGACCTGCTCTCACGTGATCAGGCCCTCGGCACCATCTTGACCAGCTGGGACATCATCGAGCGCGGCGACTACGTGGCCGAGCTGCCCGTCGACACCGACATCACCAGGGCCACGGAAAACAGCAAAGCCGTCAAGGGCTACGTCGTCGACGCTGGCAAGACCGTGGTGAGCTTTATGGGCGAAAATTACATGGTCATCCTGGACAAGGGCCAAAACGACGGCGTCCAGGTGGGCAACAGCTTCATCGTGGTCCGCGCTGGCGACCCCTACACCAAGCAGTACTCGGGACTGGCTGACGAGGACATCGGCGAGGTGTTGATCATCGAGACCTCCAAGGGAGTGTCGACCGGCGTGCTCATCAACGCCAGCCGCGAGATTGTCCCCGGCGACCGCGCCGAGATGCGTTTGACGCGCTAGCCGCCCGCCAGCAGGCCCCGGCCCGCGTGATGACGTCGTCGTCCACCCCGTGGTGGCGGCGACGTTTTCGCTGGTGGGCCCGGCCTCAGACGCCGTGGGCGACACCGTGCTCGACGAGCCGTCGCCACAGCGGGAACGCCATCGGGCTGACGACGTGGCCGACGACGACACGTATTGACGGACCTCGACGAGGCGTCGATCAGGTCGAGATGAAAGCCCCCGGCCTCAAAGAGCGCGTCGTCATCAACAGCCTCAAGGTGCTGCCGCAACACACCATGAGCGCGATGGCCGGGTCGGTGTTTGGGCTCACGACGCCCAAGCCCCTGCGCAAGTTGGCCGTGACGGCGTACGGCAAGGTCTTCGGCGTGAACTTTGACGAGGTCAAAGAGCCGTTGGACAGCTTCAGCTCGCTGCAAGACTTTTTTGTGCGCGAACTCAAGGATGGAGCCCGTCCCATCGACGCCGCTGCCGATGCCGTGGTCTCGCCCTGCGACGGCGCCTGGGGCGCCTGCGGCACCATCGATGACGACACGGCCCTCCAGCTCAAGGGTCGGCCCTATTCCGTCCGCATGCTGCTGCACGACGACGAGCTGGCCGGGCGCTTTGATGGCGGCACGTTTGCGACGCTGTATTTGAGCCCCAAGGACTACCACCGGTTCCACACTCCCTGCGCCGGCGGCGTCGACAACCTGCGCTACGTCCCCGGGGCCCTGTGGCCCGTCAACGGCGCCGGCCTGCATCACGTGGATGGCTTGTTCACCAAGAACGAACGCATCATCGCCTACCTCCGTCCCTCGTGGCAGCCGGACGCCCTGGTGGCGATGGTGGCGGTAGCCGCCACCATGGTGGGGAAGATCAAGATCGCGTTTGACGACGGTGTCACCACCAATGTGCGCCATCCGCAGGCCACCGTGCGCCGCTATGAGCCGCCCGTCGCGCTGGACAAGGGACAAGAGTGGGGCCGCTTCTTGTTTGGCAGCACCATCGTGCTGTTGGCCACGCCAGGTCTCTTTGACCTCGAGAGCCAGCCCGAGGGCAGTGCCCTGCGCCTCGGCACGCGCATCGGCACCCTCAAGCCACGCTGACGACGACGACGACGACGACGACGACGACGACGGCGACGACGACGACGACGACCCGGGGAACCGGGCCGGCCACCTGCTTGTCGTACCTGGGTTGCCCCCGAAAGCGCAGGAGAGGAGGAGGACAGCGATGGTCTTTGCCAGTCTGACATTTCTGTATGTCTTTTTTCCGCTCAGTCTGGGGCTGTATTTTCTGCTCCGGAGCACCGACGCCCGCAACCTGTTGCTGACGGCCTTCTCGCTGGTATTTTATGCGTGGGGGGAACCAGTCTGGCTGAGCCTGCTGCTGTTTTCGAGCCTGTTTGATTGGACCGTGGGCCTCGCCATTGAGCGTCTCGGGGGCAAACGCCGCCTTCAACGCCTGGCGCTGGTGCTGTCGCTGGGCACCAACTTGACCCTGCTGGGCAGCTTCAAATACGCCGACCTCGTCACCGACACGATCAACGCCTTGACCGGCTGGTCGCTGGTGTCGCCTGGCTTCTCGTTGCCAATCGGCATCTCATTTTACACATTTCAGACCATGTCATACGTCATTGATGTGTATCGTGGTGAGGTGCCGGCCCAACGCTCGTTCGGCCGCTTCTTGCTCTTTGTCAGCCTGTTTCACCAGCTGGTGGCCGGTCCCATCGTCCGCTACGCCGACGTCGCCCACGACATCGTCCACCGCGTGGCCACCCGCGCCGACTTCGCCCACGGCGCCAGCCGCTTTGCTGTCGGGCTCTTCAAGAAGGTGTGCATCGCCAACGTCGCGGGCGCCCTGGTGCAAAAGCACCTCGAGGGAGACCTCGCGGCCCTGGCGGTGGGCGAGGCCTGGTTTGGCCTGTTGATGTACTCGCTGCAGATCTACTTCGACTTCTCGGGCTACTCCGACATGGCCATCGGCATGGGCCTGATGGTCGGCTTTCGCTATCTGGAGAATTTCAACACCCCTTACATGGCTCGCTCGGCGACCGACTTCTGGCGTCGCTGGCATATGAGCCTGGGCACGTTTTTTCGCGACTACGTCTACATCCCCCTCGGCGGCAAAGAACACCGCCCGTATCGCAACCTGTTCATCGTGTGGGGGCTGACGGGCCTCTGGCATGGGGCCAGCTGGAATTTCATGCTGTGGGGCCTGTACTACGGCGCCTTTATTGCGCTGGAGCGCCTCTTTCTGCGCCAGCTCCTCGAACGCGTGCCGCGGCCCCTGCACCACGCCTACCTGCTGCTTGTCGTCGTCATGGGCTGGGCCCTCTTCTACTTCACCGACCTGGCGCGGCTGGGGACGTTTTGTGGCGTGGCCTGGGGCCTGCGCGACAACGCTCCGTGGTCGCCGGCCCTGACGACGACGCTGGTAACCCATGCCTTCTGGTTGGTCCTGGCGCTGCTGCTGTGCACGCCGCTGCCGGGTCAGCTGCTGACATCGCTGCGGCGACGCCTCGACGTCGTGCATCCCCTGGCTGGCGCCGGCGCGATGGCGGTCTTCAACGTCGGCCTGTGTGTGCTCGCCACGGCCATGTTGGTGGGCAAAAGCTACAACCCATTTCTCTACTTTCGCTTCTGAACGATGCGCGACGACATCATCGACATGTCCCACCCTGCCCCACCCCCGCCATCACCGACCACGCCTGCGCCGTGGCTCGAGGTGTTGGCGCTGCCAGCGCTGCTGTGCCTGCTCGGGACGGTGTTGGTCGCGCTGCGCCTGATGGACGGCGACGTCGCCGTGTCGACGCGGGAGAATCGCCCCCTGGCGGTGTGGCCGACGATGTCGCGGCACAGCATCGCCGACGGCTCATGGGCCAGAGACGTCGACGGCTTTGTCGCTGACCGCTTCCCGTGTCGCGAACAATTCCTCGACCTGGCCGCCGTGATGGTCGACGCGCGCGGCGTCGACGTGCGCGACGAAGTCTACGACGGCGACGCCCTCGGCGACTTCGGCCTCGCCCCCGTGGTCGGCGCGGTCGACGGCGGCGTGGTCGACGGCGGCGTGGTCGACGCAGTCGACGGCGGCGTGGGCGAC
>CAJBHN010001062.1 GCA_903952805.1 uncultured Myxococcales bacterium
CCCAAGCCCGGGACAGGCTCGGGTGAACGCGAGCACGACGTTCTGGTGGGAATCCACCAGGCGCTGCAGCAGCGCAGGCTCGTCGGCGACGGTCTCCGGCGGGTTCACCTCGTCGCCCCCCCCCGTCGCCGGACAATCGACGACCTTGACGGCACCGCATACCAGGCCATCGGCCGCGCCGGGCGCTCTCAGGGCAGCAGGCAGCCCGCCGCTGAGCGGCCGGCCGAACAGACCGCCGAGGTCAAGCTCGGGACGACCGGGCGCGACGACGCCGTTGACGCTGACCAGGGGCAGCCCGTGCCCGCCGCCGGCGGCGTGCGAGGCTGCGGCCCCGATTCGCGTCCACGACTCTTCGCCAAGGACCAGGGGTAGTGACGACATAAGCTCTCCTCAGCGACGACGCGCGACGATCGCGACGGCCAACTCGGGCACGTCGCCCACCGCAGCCGGGGCGCCGTTGACGACGATGAACCCCTCGGAACCGGGCGGCTGCGCCAACGCCGCGGTCACGATCTGTTCGCCCGACAACGACTGCCACGCGCTACCGCCAGCAGCAACGTACTGCCACGGGCCCAGCGGAATCGACGGCAGCACGGGTGCCGCTGCCACACCCGGGACGGGCGGCACACCCGGCACGGGCGGCACACCCGGCACGGATGGCACACCCGGCACCGGCGGGATCGACGGGGCCGACGCCGCGGCGATCTCGGATACGCTCATCGCCGGCGCCCAAGCGTTGTTCACCAGCACGAGGTGATTCGAACCGGGGTTCGCGCGCATCAAGCCGACGATCGTAGTGACATCATGCTCGGCCGGCGCCGGCATCGTCGGCGGGGCCACGAACATGTACCGCGTCATGCCCGTGCCCGGCGGCGGGGGCGGGGGCAGGGCCGGCGCCAGACGGCCGCGGACGTCGGGATGCTCCTTCGCGTTGCTCCACTGGTTGTTCACGAGGATGTAGTGCGGACCAGCGTCGTTGGCGCGGATGCGCGCGACGATGTCGTCAACGGACGACGGCGCACCAGACACTCCGGGCCCGGCGTAGGTCAGCACGATGCCCCCCGTCGGAAGCAGCGGCATTCCCGGCGGCGGCGGCATCCCGGGCAGCGGCGGCATCGACGCCGCATTCCCGATGGGCACAGCCTGCGCACACGGCGACGTGTCAATCTGTCCTTCGGCGCGGAGATACGCATCCTTCAAGCCAGGTATCTTGTGCCATTCGACGTATTCGCCCTTTGCCCGCCCGATCGGATGATACCAGAAGCGGGCACCGCAGCGTTCGTTCGAGTCACGCGGCAGGTCGAGCAGACGCGTGACTCCCTCGCGCACCGAGAGATCGACAAGCTTGTCGCGATGGCGAAGGTCGGTCGCGTCTGGGCCCACGTCATTGTTCAGCGACGGGAAATAGAGACCGTAACGGGGCGACAGGCGAAGCCACGGATAGAAGTGCACTTGCTCCCGCAGAGCAGGGTTCGAGCGCAGCGACGCGGGCAACATTTCGTACACCATCGAGCGGAGCTCACGGCGGATCGCTACCTCGGTCTTGCCTTCGTGCTCGAGCTCCTTCCCGGTCGGCTGCTCAGCATACGCGTCATCGGCTCCAAAGCCCTCCCGCAGGCCGGCTCCATCGTCTTCCTGACCCGTGTGCTGTGCGAAGTCTCGGAGAGCCCACAATAGCTTTCGCACCTCACCGCTCATCAAATCTTCGACATCTGCCTGGGTCGCACGCTTGCGTGTCTGCCACAGAGTCAGCAGCTCCTGCTCGATCTGCTCCAGGGCAACGTAGGCAAGCTCCGCGCGCGGCTGCTGATCCTGTCCTTCGTCGGGCTTCGCCTTCTTCAAGGGATAGATGCACAACTTGTAATACTGCACCAACGCAAGGAGGCGTTCATAGCGCTGTGGCGGCTGCTCGACATAGCTGCGGTTCACCATGTCGTTCAGCTTCTGCTGAATCCCTGCGTTGTCATTAACGTCCTTGACTGCGGACTGCCACTGGCCAAGTTCGACAATCTCGTGGGTTCCCGCGACTTCGTTGGCGAACATGAAGATCGGGTAAGTTGACTGTTCGGTGGTGTCGGAGCGAACCGGATTTCGTTTTGTCTTGATGACGCCGATCATCACGCCGAGCAGGAAGAGCCGCCACGCGGCCACGACGCGGTCGGAGTCCTGCGGGCTCATCGGCAGCAGGTTGGGGAACCGGACGACGTCGCGATCGAGATGCAGGAACGACTTGACGTTCTGCTGCTTGCGCGTTTCTGCTAGCTGGCGGTAGGATGCAGCCAGGCCTGTCGCCCCGTGCAAGCTGGAGATGCTCGCGGGTATCAAACCCGACGCTTCTACGTAGATCAAGAATTCACTCGCATCAGAGCCCTCGACGCGAGCGACGTTCATACCCGGTGTCGACGCAGCGGCCGCGGTGACTGCCTCATAAAATGCGTCGACCACCGCCTTGTTTTGCGGCGTCGACTTGGGCACGACGACATAGCAGTCACGGACGATACCGCTCACATTGACGGCTTCGTGAATCTTCACCCAGGGCAGCGCCTTCTTGTAGGCGCTCTGGGCCAGTTCCGTGATCTCCGGGTGGTTGGGGGCGCCGTACCGCTGCAGCAGGTAATCGAGGATCGAACGTTGCTCGATCAGGCCCGGTCGGTCTTCACCGAACCAGTCGGTCTTGCCGTTGGTCCCTCGCAACGCCAGCCAGCAGCAGTAATGGAAATCACGAATGAAACTGTCCTTCTCGGTTTCGACGCGATCGCGGAGCTCTCGGTTCGTTCGAATCCCCAGGTGGGACCGCGTACGGTCGAACAGCGTCCGCAATGCGGCGCGCTGCTTGTCCGCGCTTTCGCCCAAGTAGGCGCGCTTCAGAACCTCAAGCGTCGCGTCGCTCTCTTTGTCGTCCACGACCGTGAACACCGGCGACGGGCGCGGCCTTGCGTATTCCTTGTCGAACTTCTCGAAGCTGGTGCGCATATCCGCGAGTCGCATCGCCAGCGCTTCTTGCTTGTCGATTCCTTCCTGCTGCAGATACGCGACGATCTCTCGCAAAGCCTTCGCGGCTTCACTTGCCGCGAAACTCCGCGCCTGCGCCTGCCACAGCGCGACAGCGGCTTCCTGTGACTTCTGCAGTTGCTCTTGCCACGGTCCCTTCCCAATCCCTAGCAGACGCCCATCGGCATCGGATGCAAGTGTGGACCAGCGCTTCCAGTCCGCCTCCCTGGCCGCTCGCTCCGCGCGAGCCTGCTCGGCGACCTTCTCCATCTCCTTGATCCAGAAGACCTCCGAATTCACGACATCGGAGCAGAGGCGTCGCATCACCTGTGCGATGCGGTGGGGGCCGACGTCGCTGCGTTCGCAGAACTCCTCGATCACGTCATTCAGCCGGGCCTTGAAGCTATTGAAGAAGGCTCTGCGGTTCAGAGAGATACGCTCGACAAATGGGCCCTTCGCACCATCATCTTCGACCCCAGCCCACTTTGCACGCATCGCTAGGTC
>CAJBHN010001063.1 GCA_903952805.1 uncultured Myxococcales bacterium
CCCCACACGGGCAGCCACTATGTGTTGCGCGACGGTCAGGTGAGTCGGGTGGAGGCGTGATGGAGTTCATCGATCTCAAGACACAGCAGGCCCGCATCAAGGCCGACCTCGATGCTGGCATTGCCCGCGTCCTGGCCCATGGCCAGTTCATTCTCGGTCCCGAGGTCGGTGAGCTGGAAGAAAAGTTGGCAGCGTACGTCGGCAGCAAACACTGCATCTCGATGGCCAACGGCACCGACGCACTCCAGATTGCCTTGATGGCGCTCGGTATTGGCCCTGGTGACGAGGTCATCACACCGGGATTCACCTACATCGCCACTGCCGAAGCAGCAGCCATCCTCGGCGCCAGGCCCATCTATGTGGATATCGATCCAGCGACCTGCAACATCGACCCCGCTCTCATCGAAGCGGCCATCACGCCGCGGACGCGGGCCATCATCCCGGTGTCGCTGTACGGACAATGTGCCGATTTCGACGCCATCAACGCCGTCGCCGCCCGCCATGGCCTGCCGGTCATTGAAGATGGGGCCCAAAGCTTCGGCGCGAGCTACCGGGGTCGCAAGAGCGGCAACCTCTCCCTGATCGCCACGACGAGCTTCTTTCCAAGCAAGCCCCTTGGCTGCTACGGCGACGGCGGCGCTGTCTTCACCAACGACGACGAGCTCGCCAGGGTGATCCGGCAAATTGCGCGGCATGGTCAGGAGCGCCGCTATTTCCACGTGCGCATCGGCATGAACAGCCGCCTCGATACGCTGCAAGCCGCCATTCTGCTGCCGAAGTTGGCGATCCTCGACGACGAGATTGCCGCTCGCCAGCGGGTCGCCGTTCGTTACGGTGAGGCCCTGCGCCGGGCGGGCTGGTCGCCCCCGGTCGTCGAGGCCCACAACGTCTCGGCATGGGCGCAATACACGCTGCGCTTCACCGACCGCGAAGCGGTCCAGACCCGCCTGACGAGCGCGGGCATCCCAACGGCCATCTACTACCCACTACCGCTGAACCGGCAGCCCGCGGTCAAGGATGACGGGGCCCATCTGCCCCACGGCGACCTGGCAGCAGCGCAGGTGATGAGCCTGCCGATGCATCCCTATCTCGCCGACGATGACATCGAACGGGTGGTCGCCGCGATGGGTCCCGCCCGGTGAACGACCTCCGGCAGCTCCTGCGCGCGGGAGGTGCCCTGCGTGCTGTGGCCGGGCTGTCATCGGCCACCGTCGTGGGGCAGTTGCTGCTCGCGGGCGTGGTGCCGCTGCTCACGCGCCTGTACACGCCGGCAGCGTTCGGCAGTTTTTCGGCGTTCTCCGGGATGGCGATGGCGCTGCTGGTGGCGTCGGGTCTGCGCTACGACCTCGCGATCCCCCTCGAACGGCGCGACCACAACGCCCGCGTGTTGCTGTTTGGCACCCTCATGATCGGGGCGGTCTTCGCCGTTGTTTCCCTGCCTGTCGTCGTCATGGTCGATGTGGCGCTGGACCGGTTCGACGGGGTCGCCGGCCTCGATGGCGTGGTCTGGCTCCTGCCTGCATTTCTGTTGTTCGCTGGCGCCAACCGCGCCTACACCGCGTTGGCGGTGCGTGATCGGCGCTTTGGCGACGTCGCACGCACCCGCGTCTTGCAGGCGCCCGCCACCATCATCATCCAACTCGTTGGCGGCCTCGCCGGTCTCGGGGCACCTGCGCTCATCATCGGCTTCATCATCGGCCAAACGGCTGGGCTCTTCTCCCTCATGCGCGGGCCCGGCGGTCCGAGGGCCCTCATCGGCGGCGGACCCATTCCATGGCGAAGGCTGCGGGTGCTGTGGCGACGACACCGACGCTTTCCGCGTCTCGACATGCCGGCGGCCTTCACAGACACCCTCGCCGCCTACGCACCAACCATCCTCCTGACTTTCCTGTTCTCACCCGCTGCCGCAGGCATCTACGCCGTGCATCAGCGATTGCTCCTGGCGCCGGCGGGCATCCTGGGGCAGGCCGTCGGACAAGTGCTGCTGGGACGCGTCCGCGATGACAAAGCCAGTGGCGAGCTCACAGCCAGGGCCCGACGAATCGCCGGCGTGGTCGCCCTCATCGCCGCCGCCATCGCGGTCGTCGGATTCTTGGTCGTCGATCCGCTGTTGGCGGCGGTCATCGGAACGGATTTCGCGGGCGACGGTACCTATGCGCGCTTCGTTCTCCTCGGGGTGGCGGGCCAGTTCGTGTACTCCCCCTTGTCGGTCCTGCTTGGAGCCACCAACGGCCAGCACGTCAACCTCGTGGTTCATGTCGTGTTGCTTGTGGCAAAGGCTGCGGCGTTGTGGTGGGGCGCCGCCCGCGGCTCTGTCCTTGACGCCGTCATCGCTGTTTCGGTGGTCAACGGGGTAGTGTACCTCGTGGCGACGGTGTGGGTGCTTGTCCACGTGGCCGCCTTTGAACGCAGGAACAGGTGCTGACATGTGTGGGCTCGCCGGCCGTTGGACGTCGACGCGGCGCACGCCGGGCGAGCCACGTGTGGCAGAGGCCCTTGTGCAGATGCACCGACGCGGTCCCGATGCCCGCTCCGTCGTCCGCGTCGACATCGGTGACGGCGAACTGGTTCTCGGGCATGCCCGTTTGTCGATCATCGATCTCAGCGACGACGGCGTGCAGCCGATGTGGTCGACCGACCGGCAATTCGCCGTCGTGTTCAACGGCGAAATCTACAACTACCTGGAATTACGCAATGAATTACGGGCGCTCGGGCACCGGTTCCACACGAGGACCGATACCGAAGTGCTGCTGGCCGCCTGGCGCGAGTGGGGCGTGGCCTGCCTGACACGTTTCGTCGGCATGTTCGCCTTCGCTATCTTTGACCGGGCCTCCCGTCGCCTCACCTGCGTTCGTGACGCTTTTGGAATCAAGCCGTTTTTCTATGAGCAGACGTCGACGAGCTTCTGCTTTGCATCGGACTTGCTCGGTATGCGCGCCGTGCTCGGGCGCCCCCTCGACGTGCACTGGCAGCGGGCGTGGGATTACCTGGCCCACGGCGATTACGACAGTCTCCCGCAATCATTCTGCCGCGATGTGTTCCACCTGCCGCCGGCACACCTCCTCGAGGTCGACCTCGACACAGGCTCGGTCGCCGCACCGCGCCGCTGGTGGCGACCCGACCCGACACTGCGTACTGCTGGCAGTTTCACCGACGCCGCCGATGGCTTTCGTCATCATTTCGTTGATTCGGTCCGGCTCCATATGCGCAGCGACGTGCCCCTCGGGGCTGCGCTGTCCGGCGGCCTCGACTCATCGAGCATTGTGTGCGTCATGCGGCATGTCGCGCCCGAGGCCGAACTGCGAACGTTCAGCTTCATCGCCGACGACCCCGCCCTGTCCGAGGAGCATTTCGTCGACCGGGTGAACACAACGACGTCGGCCAGGGGTCACGCGGTGCGCTGCGGCCCCACGGACCTGTTGCGCGACCTTGACGATTTGGTGCTCACCCAGGGAGAGCCGTTTGGAAGCACCAGCATCTACGCGCAATATCGTGTCTTTCAGCGGGCCAGGGAAGCGGGGGTCACCGTCACCCTCGATGGCCAGGGCGCCGACGAACTCCTCGCTGGGTATATCGGCTACCCCGGCGCCCGCTTTCGGAGCCTCGTCGAAACAGAGGGAATACCGGCGGCCGTCTCGTTCATGCGCGGATGGACGAAGTGGCCCGGTCGGCGACGGCGCGATGGGCTGATGTACATCGCGGCGGAATACGTCGACGGTGACGTCTATCAGGGGCTGCGGACCCTTTCTGGTCGAAGTGCGGTGCCGGCGTTTCTGCGCCGCAACGCCGCCCTCGCGAGAAACCTGCGCATCAGCCACCCACGCTACCGCGATGTCTTCGACGACGACACGCGGGGTCGACGACTGGTGGCGGCGATGTCGTCGGCCCTTACCCATCGAGGACTGCCCGCCTTGTTGCGTCACGGAGATCGCAACGCCATGCGCTTCTCCGTCGAAAGCCGGGTGCCATTCTTGACGACGACCATGGCGGACTTCCTGCTCGGCCTGCCCGAGGAGTACCTGCTGTCGTCAACCGGCGAGACCAAGCGTCTGATGCGGGCGGCCTTGCGCGGCATCGTTCCCGACGACCTGCTCGACCGACGCGACAAGATCGGATTCCAGACACCGCCGCGCTGGTTGTTGGACACCGGCCTGCAGGCGCGACTGGTCCACCTGCTGCGCGACGACGAGGGCGTCTGGCCCGCGGGCGCGCTTTTTGACCGGGCCATGATCACAGCCACCCTCGACGGCCTCGCAACATCAAGACGGGCACCGCCGCCGTGGTTGTGGCGCGTCATCAACTTCGCTCTGTGGAAGGAGCGCGTCATCGACGCGCGATGAGCATGGACGACGAACGACTGCTGCCGCGGGTCCAAGCCCTGCCCCCACGAATCACCCGAGTCATCCGCGAAGGCGTCGAGGCCCTTCTCTACCTGACCTATTACGCCTCATTGCTCTCCTGTTACGTGACGTTTTTCCCGCAGAACTTCTCGTATGAGGGCTACGTGGAGGCCCTCGATCCGATGCTGGCAACCCTCGCCATTCCACTCATCGGTGGCCTGGTCTTTGCGGTGCAGCGCACCGCAGCGTCGACGTCGCTGCTCCTGCATCTCGGGCTGATGCTGGTCGTCGTGCCGATCATTGTGCTCTATGTCGGGGCGGGCAAAAGCGGCGGCTACGTCGCGATTTCGGTGTTTTCGTTTCTGGTCATCGTGTTCATCGTCCGCTTCGTCGAAGTACGGCCGGTGCGCCTCATGCGCCTCTCGTGGACGGCAACGCTGCGAGGGCTGATCGCCGTCGTGGTGGGCATCATCCTGGCGATGGGCGCGTTGGGTGGCTTCAACCATTTCAACCTGGACCTGGCCAGCGTCTATGACTTCCGCGAGGAGGCCGCCGATAATTTGCCGAGCGTCTTTGGCTACCTCGTGCCGGCGGCGACGAAGGTTTTTCTGCCCTTCGGGCTCATCTTGGCCCTGCACCAGCGAGCGCGGTCGGCCCTGGTGGCCATCTTCGTCTGCGTCGTGCTGCTGTTCGGGCTGACGTCGCACAAGGCTATCCTCATCTACCCCCTGCTGGTCATCGGCCTCTACGTCATTGCCTCCACGCCGTGGTGCGTCGCCATCTTCGTCGGCAGTCTGGCCCTGTTGGTGAACGTGTCGTCGTTCTTCCTGTCGGTGACCGATGATCCAGCGGCGGTCTTCTTCGCGAGCATGGCGGTGCGGCGCGGCATCATCTTGCCCGCCGAGCTCACGAGCACCTACCTCAACTGGTTCCTCGAAAATCCGTACTTGTGGTGGGCGGAATCCAAGCTGACCCTCGGCGCCCTCCCCAGCCCGTACAGCGTCAAAATCGTCAACCTCATTGGCCTCGAATTCTCGGGCAGCCTGGAC
>CAJBHN010001064.1 GCA_903952805.1 uncultured Myxococcales bacterium
CGCCGTCTCCCGCCTGGATGTCGCGGCCCTGGTTGGCCACGGGGTCGATGATGGTGATGCGGTCGGCGGTGCCCAGCACCAGGCGGCCGTTGGACAGCTCCACCACCGACGTCATCTGGTTGCTCTGCAGGCTGGCGTCGCCGTCTTGGAAGATGCGGGTGCAGGTGAGGTCTCGGTCGCAGTCCCAGGCCAGGCCGCCGTCAGTGGCGACGACGATGGCGCCGGTGGCCATGACGAAGACGTCGCGGACGTCGTCGTCGGGCAGGTCGCTGTTGGCGGTGGTGAAGGTCTGGGTGCCCGACAGGTCGTCGGCGACACGCATCAAGCCATTGGCGGTGGCGAGCCAGACGTCGCCGCCGTCGCCGAAGGCCACGTCGACGACGGTGCCGATGCCGACGCGGTTGACGAACAGGTCGGCGAAGCTGCCAGGGGTGCCCGCCGGGGTCGCAAATACCGTGACGGTGTCGCTGCGGGTCTGGCCGGCACTGTCGGTGGCGGTGAACGTGATGACGTGCTTGCCGGGGACGAGGTTCATCGACGTCGACGAGCCGCTGCCTTGCTCACCGCTGGCGCTGTCGGTCCACAGCAGGGTCAGGGCGGTGCCGTCTTCGGCGTCGGTGGCGGTACCGGCAAACGACGTCGGCACGCCGCTGGTCACCGTCACGCCATCGCCAGGCGAGGTGATGGTCACCGTCGGCGGCGTGCTCACAAAGAACGTGGCCGTCGTGCTGCGGCTGCTGACGCCGTCGGTGGCTCGCAGCGTGATGGTGTGCGCGCCGCCGGGCAGGCCGGCGGCCAGCGTGACGACGTTGCCGGTGCCCAGGGCCGTGACGCCTTCGCTCCAGGCGAGGGCTGCGCCGGTGAGCTGGCCGGTGGCCACCGAGCAGCCGACCCCACGCAGCGTGATGGTGCGACCGGGAGCAAAGACCTCGCCGTCAGCAGGGCTTGAGATGTTCACGCTGGGCGACTGCACGGTGATGGTGGTGGTGGCCGTCGTGACCGCTCCCAGCACGTCTTTGGCCTCGCAGGTGATGGTCCGCACGCCGGCCGCCGTCGGGCGGTACGTGTCGTAGCGACCGGTGCCGACCTCGCCGCCGCCATCGAGCCAACGCACCGTGACGGCGTGGCCGTCGGCGTCGTCGACGCTGCAGCGGAGGTCGACGTCGGTACAGGCGTCGACGACGATGCCGGCGATGGGAGCGGTGATGCTGGCGGTGGGCGTGGTGTTGGCGCGCACGGTGACCGAGACGCGGGCGCAGCCGATGACGGCGGGGTCGACGGTGTCGGTGGCGCAGACCGAGATGACGTGGGTGCCGACGGTGACCAGGGCGTCGGTGACGCTGGCGCCAAAGCCGAGCTGGCCCTGCAGGTCGCTCGACCAGCGGTAGTCGGCATTGGCGGGAGCGCCGACGCCGTCTGTGTCGACACAGGTGGCCACGAAGTCGACGCTGGTGCCGGTGATGACGACGTCGCCGGCATCGGGGCTGCGAATGGTGCAGGCCGGTGGCAGGTTGGTGACGATGTGGACCAGGGCGGTGTCGGTGTTGGTGGCGCCGAAGGAGTCGGTGGCGGTGAGGACGACGGTGTAGTCGCCCAACGGCAACGCCGTCGTCACGGTGCCACCGGTGCCAAATGCCGCGCCATTGGCCGTCCAGCGCAGAGCGCCAGCACCCAGGGGGCCGTCTTCGGCGTCGACGGCGCTGCCGCGGAACGTCACGCTGTCGGTGGCCAGGAAGAAGGCCTCTTCAGCCGGCGCGTCGATGGCGACGACGGGCAGGGCGTTGTCGAGCACAGTGACTGTGACCGTGCCCGTGCCGATGTTGCCGTCGGTGTCGGTGGCGGCGCAGCTGATGATGTGCTGGCCGGGGGTGATGAGGGCGTTTCGCACCTCGGCGCCGAGCCCGAGGGGGCCATCGATGCTGCTCGACCAGACGTAGCCGGTGTTGGCGATGACCTCCCCCTGCGGGTCGACCGCGTCAGCCGTAAACGTGACGCTGGTGCCGGCGCGGAATTCCTGCCCCGCGGTCGGCGCCGTGATGGTGACCGTGGGGGCCTGACCCTGACCCTGACCCTCGCCCTCGCCCTCGCCCTCGCCTTCTCCCTCTCCTTCGCCCCCGCCTTCGGCCTTCGCCGCTCCACAGCTGCAGCCCGGAACCAGGGGTACGGCGATCGCACCTGCCACAAAGACCCACATCAGTCCCAAACGCATCATCAACGCCTCCGCGTCCCCCTGCCCAGGGGCCAGCGGGGCCCACGCGATCCAGGCTCCCGTGCTGCCGGTTGCCCGCCGATCGCGTCCGCGGCGGTGGTGCGTAGAGCCCCTGCGGGCCCTCAATTTCGGCCCCTGCGAGGAGAACCATCATGAAGAAGATTCGTGTCCTGCTGACCGGTGTGGCCGTGGC
>CAJBHN010001065.1 GCA_903952805.1 uncultured Myxococcales bacterium
GTCGGCCTCGCCAATCCCGCGGGCCAGGAGACCGATCCCGCCAACCCCGACATGGATGCTGATCGCCTTTGCGACGGTCCAGCGACCGTGGCGGGCATCTGCGAGGCTGGCGAAGACGTCAACCGCAACGGTCGCGTCGACGGCAATGAGACCGATCCCCGCGTCGCGAATGTCGACACCGACAGCGACGGCCTGACCGACCCCGACGAAGCACTCCTTGGCACAAGCCCCACCAACCCCGACAGCGACGGCGACGGCCTGCTCGATGGCGAGGAGGTCCGCACCTACAACACCGTTCCTGTCAGCGCCGACACCGACTGCGACGGCCTGAGCGACGGCCAGGAGGTCGCGCAGGGCACAGATCCCCTCAGCCCCGACAGCGACGGTGATGGCGTCACCGACGGCGTCGAAGGCGGCACCGAATGCCTGCTGAGCGGTCCGGTCCAGACCGACGTTACCTGCGGCGCTCGCTGCATCAACGACGCCGACCCCGCGACATTGACGAACCCCCTGAACGCCGACAGCGACGGTGACGGCGTTGAGGACGGTGCCGAAGACGCCAACCAGAACGGTCGCGTCGACCCCGGCGAACTCAACCCTAACAATGCCACCGACGTCGGCGGCGCTGACATCGCGGCCTGCGCCATCCAGAACCTCCGCCAGATCACGCTGGTGTCACGAGCGGACCAGACTGCCGACCTCATCCTCGCCGTGCCTGCGGAGTTTCCCGATAACCGGGTGACGACGTTGACGCGCAACGGCCTGCAGGTGGGCGCCATGGTGTTTGAACCCACCAAGCAGGTCGCCGGCGTCGCCATGAAGGCCGACCTCGCCGGCGCGACGGCCAATGCCAAGCTGCAAACCACGCTCCAGACCATCCTCAACGGCGCTGTCGGTGACGTGAACGCCATTACGGTGCAGGGCTTCACCTCGTGGGACGGCCATGATGCCGCCATCGGCCGTCTGACCTGGACCGATGCCCAGACCACCGACACCGTGGCCAAGAGTCTCAACGACGTCGTGGGCGCGGTCCTTGGTGGCACTGTCGCCGGCACGTTGTCCAACGCGGGGTCGACGGCCACCGGGCCCTACACGCTGCAGGTCGAAGTGCTCGTGCGCTCGCCGACTTCGACCCTGGTCGTCATTGGCCTGGCCCGCCAGGCCAGTGTCACCAGCGACGAAGTGACGCTCTTTCGCGTCGACGACCTGGCCAACGGTTCAGCCGTCGCCCAGTTCGGCGACGACACCGGCACCCAGTGTGATCGATTCGTCGTCGAGCCGGCCCAGATCGTCGACTTTGTCCTCGTCATCGACAACTCAGGCTCGATGGACAACGAACAGGCCGCCGTGTCGGCGGCCGCCAACCAGCTCGGCCTGCAACTCGATGCCTCGACGGTGGACTGGCGGGTGGCGGTCCTGTCGTCAGACGCTGACGCGCTCGCCAACAACGCCACCGAGTGGGACACTTGCGACTTCCCACCCGGGGCGGCGGGTACGTGTGCGCCAAGCAACCCCCGGGTCAGCGGCGATACGGTGTATTGCGCTTTCACCGGGGTCGCCGCCGACGTTCGGACCTGCGTTGACCAGCTCAACATCGGTGGCTCGGGTGGCGAGAATTTCTTCCGCCCGATGGCCTGCGTCATGGGCCAGACCGTGACGGGCACGGGCATCCAGAGCGCCAACGGCAGCATGTGCGGACGCAACCAGGACCGTGCTCCCTACTCGGGGGTAAACCTCTACAACCAGGCTCCGGCCGCCTTCAGCTTCCTGCCCCGGGCGGCCAACGACGTCCGCAAGCTCCGCACCGACGCCGATCTCGTGGTGGTGTTCATCACCGACGCCAACGAGCAATCCGACGGGCGATTCCGCGCAGACATCGCCGGCGACAACCCGCAGAATTCGGCCGTGTCGGTGCCACCGTGGGCGTCGTTCTTCCGCAACTACGACGGCGCGGGCAACGCGGCCTTTGTGGCCGGCATCGTCTGCCCGCCGAACACGAATTGCTCTGATGAATCGGGCAATTACAGCAATCAGCGCTTCCGCGAGTTCTTCACCCAAATGGGCGGCATCGAAGCCGCGCTGCCCCCCGACAGCGACCCTTTGCAGGCTACCAAGATTGCCGACGCGATTCGGCAGATCTTGCAGGCTTCCATCGCGCAGGCGTCGCCGTACATCTTGTCGAAGCCGCCAATCTCGGCGTCCATCAAGGTCGCCTTCGACGCCGCGGTGGCGACCATCGGCACCTGCAACAAGGCCGACGTGCCCCGCAGCCGCGCCAACGGCTTTGACTATGACGGCGTCACGAACTCGCTGCAGTTTTTTGGGACCTGTCGTCCTTCGTTTGCCGCTGCCAACGTCGGCAAACCGTTCAGCGTCTCGTACAAGTACTGGATCCAGGACAGCCCCGACCCCGACGGCAACATCGACCCGTGCGCCCTGTGCGAGGCTCCCCTCATTTGCGTCAACGACCAATGCCTGTGCCCCGCCGACTGCGGCGTCGGCTTGGCTGCCAATGAGACCTGCGACCCGCTGACCTGTACCCCCAAATGCTTGTCAGATTGCGGTGGCTGCAACAGCGGCTTGCTGTGCGACGTCGATGCGTGTGCTTGCGTCTGCGACGACTGCAATGGTCCGTCCCCCGGTCCAGGCTTTGTGTGCAACCAGGCATCCTGCCAATACGAATGCACCGCCTGCCCCGGCACGCCGCCCAGTGCGTTTTCGACGTGCAACCTCGCGACCTGCGAGTTCGAGTGCGACGGCTGTGGCCAGGGCGAGCCACCGGCGCGTCAGGTCTGCAATGAAAACCCGCTCGTGTGTGACTTCGAATGCCTCCCGGATTGTGGTGGCTGCGGCGACGCGGCCATATGCAATAGCGCCACCTGTCGGTGCGACTGCGCTCCCGATTGTGGTGGCACTCCTCCGCGGGAAGGCATGACCTGCAATCAGGCCCTGTGTCGGTTTGAATGCGTCGAGCCGCCCGCTGACGTGCCGTCGCCGGGTCCGAACTTTGTGTGGGACACCGTGCTGTGTGCATACA
>CAJBHN010001066.1 GCA_903952805.1 uncultured Myxococcales bacterium
GAGCGCAGCAGTGACTCCAGCGGCGAACTGGTGCGAGCAGCGACGTCCAAATCGATGGTGCTGGCCGGGCCAACGTCGCCATCCCACGGTGACGCCGTTTCGATGCGATCCTGATCCATCATCGTCGTCGTCGATGGTGTCGTCGTCGATGGCGTCGTCGTCGTCGTCGTCGTCGTCGTCGTCGATGTCGTCGTCGTCGTCGGCGTCGTCGATGGCGTCACCGTCGTCGTCTCGGGCGCGGCCCGCATCAACAGGGCGGGTTGGGTGTCGCGCCGCGGTTCGTCGAACCGAACGCTTTGTCGCATCACCCGCTCTTGCGTTTCTGCCAGCGCCATCGACGGCGAGGCGTCAGCGCCCGAGTTGGGCGTCGACACCGACGCAAAGCTTGCCGGCTCGAAGCTGGCGATTGGTGTGAGGTGCGGCGCTGGGAAGGTCGCTTCGACGCTGGCACCCGCTGGGGCAGTCGGCACCAGCCATGGCGAGACGCTGTCGAGGGGGGTGATGGGCGGCGTCGGGAATGCCGATTCTGACGCTGGCGCCGCCAGCGCGGGCGGCGTCACGTTCGGGGAGACCGCTTCATTGGCAACGTGGGTATCGCCAGCGACGGCGAGATGCTCACCATCCGCTGCGCCAAGGTCCATGGGCGGGGGCGGTGTGTGGGCGACGGCTGCCGCTGACAGGCCCAGATCGGGTGGGGGGGCCAACGGCGTCAGCGGCTCTTCGAGCGCGTCCATGTCGAAGGGTTGCAGGGCCTCGAACTCGCCCACTGGCGTCGCGGGGCCGTGGTCCCTCGCGAGGCGCGGGGAGGCCCACCGGGCGATCGCGGGCGGCGGCGGCGGCTCGATGGCGTCGGCGCCAGCCGGTTCCGGCGGCGGCAGCGGTGTCGCCGTTGTCGTCTCGGGTTCGGGAGGAGGGACCGGGGTCAGCTCGACCTTTTCAACGGATGGTTCCCGAGGCGGAGGGGGCGAGACGTCGTCGCTGACGAAGTCCCCCCAGCTGTTGTCCAGCAGGGAGCCAGGGCGAGCATCGTGTGGCTCGGCTGCGGCGGTGGTCAGAGCCGTCGTCGTTGGCGTCGTTGGCGTCGTTGGCGCAAGCGTGGGTGTCGAGGCGGCATCCTCCGCCGTCGGCACCGATACGCGGACCGTCTCTCGCACGAAGGAAACGTACTCAATGGCCGCAGCGTGTTGCGGCTCAACCGCCAAAATGCGGTACCACGCCTCGAGTGCCCGCGCGGGGTCACCCGCCGAGTAATGCTTCAGACCTTCGTTGAGCCAGCCGGTGACCTGCGTTTCCATCGCGCTTCGACGTCCTCTGCTCAGGTTCCGGCGACGCGCTCGGCGACGCCCTTCAACATGGTGTTGGCCCGCTCAAGCTTTTCGCGGACTTCCTTGAGCGCCGGAATGTCTTGCATTTGGATGGCCCGCCGCGCTCGCTCTTTTTGGGTCTCGACTTTCTTGAGGGCATCCTCGCCGAAGTCGGAAGCTGACAGGAACTCCCGCACCTTGGGAACGAGTGAATCGACTTCGCGCAGATGTCGCTCGACGTCGTTGCGCAGGGTCTGAAAGACCTCGGTGTTTTTCTCGGCGACGGCGAACTCTTCGTTGGCTTCCAGCACGTGTTGCAGTTCGTCTTCAGACATCCGGCTCGTCGCGGTCACCTGGATGCTTTGCTCGCGGCCAGTGGCCTTGTCTTTGGCAAATACTGAAACGATGCCTTCGGGCGAGATGTCGAATGTGACTTCGATTTCCATGGTGCCACGGGGCATCGCCGGCAGGTCGGTGAGGATGAACTCACCGAGCATCTCGTTTTGCTTGGAGACATCGCTCTCGCCCTGCAGGACCACGATTTTCACGGCGGTTTGATTGTCGCGCACGGTGGTGAACGTATGAGACTTCGACGTCGGCACTGTTGTGTTGGCGGGGATCAGGGTGTTGAAATAGCCGCCAGCAATCATGATGCCGAGGTTCAGCGGCGTGACATCCAGCAGCAGCAAGTCAGGCTGTGAGCCGCTCTGTTGGGCATTCACCAGCGCCGCCGCTTGTACCGCGGCGCCCAGGGCCACGACCTCGTCGGGGTGGACGCTCTTGGCGGGGTCCAACCCAAAGAAGGCCTTTACCATCTGCTGGACCCTGGGCATGCGCGTTTGCCCGCCCACGAGGACAACCTCCTCGATATCGGCCTTGTCCAGCCGCGCTTCCTTGAGCATCCGGTCGCAGATCTCAACACTACGCTCGACGAGGTCGGCCGTCAGCTCCTCGAGTTTTTCCCGGGTCAGGGTTCGCTGCAGGTGCAGCGCATCTTGCTTGCCCGATGCCGACATAATGAATGGCAGGTTGATGTCGGTCGTCGTCGTCGACGACAACTGCACCTTCGCTTGTTCGGCCGCATCGCGCAGACGTTGCAGGGCCATCACATCGGTACGCAGATCGAGTTTGTGCTCTTTGGCAAAGCCAAAGACGAGCCATTCGACAATGCGCTGATCGAAATCCTCGCCGCCAAGATAGGTGTCACCCGCCGTGGCGAGGACCTCGAAGACGCCGTCTTGGATGTCGAGCACAGAGATGTCGAAGGTGCCTCCGCCGAGGTCAAACACGGCGACACGCTTGCGAATATTCTTCTTGAACCCGTAGGCGAGCGCCGCGGCCGTGGGTTCATTGATGATGCGGATGACGTCGAGGCCAGCGATGCGGCCGGCGTCCTTGGTGGCCTGTCGCTGGCCATCGTTGAAGTAGGCCGGGATGGTGACGACGGCTTTTTCGACGGGGCCGCCGAAGTAGTCTTCGGCGACCTTTTTCATTTCGCTCAAGACGATCGCCGACAACTCGGGGATCGAATAAGTCTTGTCGTGCAGCTCGATGCGCACATCGCCGGTTTCGCCCTCGACGAGCTTGTAGGGCAGGACCTGGCGGGCGCGCTGTACGGCCGGGTGTGTCCATTTGCGACCGATCAGGCGCTTGGCGGCATAGACGGTGTTGTTGGCGTTGGTGATGGCCTGTCTCTTGGCGATGTGCCCCACGAGACGACGGCCCGCCTCCGAAATCGCCACCATGGATGGCGTGGTCTTGTAGCCGCCCTTGTTGGCAATCACTTTTGGCACGCCGCCCTCGACCGTGGCGACGCAGCTGTTGGTCGTGCCGAGGTCGATGCCGATGACCCGCTCACTCATGACACCCTCTTATCCGCCTTCGCGGCTCGCCGGGGCGCGAACCCCACCACATCCAAGAGCACCAATAGCAGAGTTGGTCGCTCGCGACCGCCTGTACCACATCGTGTCACGCGCTCCGGGCATCCTTGATGCTCTTGGCCAGTGCCCGGGCTTCCGTGGATGAGGGTTCCAGCAGCAGCCACCGCTCGGCAGCGCGACCCGCCAGGGCCCATTTCCCCTCGGCGGCAGCCGCCTGGCCCATGACCCGCCATCCCGCGATGTGTTTGTCGTTGACTTCGCAGGCGAGGTTGGCCAGCCGGAAGGCGCGTTGCGGCAGGCCGATTTTGAGCAAGACCGTGGCGACTTCGACCAGCAATTCCGGGCGCCTGGTCTGTTCGACGAGGACAGCGGCAGCTTCGGCGGCTTTCTTGATGTCTGCCTCCATCGAGGCGTCACCATATTGCATTGCCGAATTGAGGCGTCGCAGCGTCACCGTGACCTTGTGGGCGTCTGCCTCAGTCAGAATCGGTTCGGCCCGGACCGTCAATGCTTCGTCAAATGTGCAGGCAAGCCGGGCGTGGGTTGCTGCTTCTTCGACCTTGCCGGCGCGGCGGGCGTCTTCGGCCAGCCGAAACAGCTCACGGGCTTTGTTCAGTCGCTGGGCGAGCGGGTTCCATTTCAGCCGACCCGCTTTGCGAGTGGCCTCATTGCGCTTCAGCCGCGCGGCGTGTTCTTGGTCGCGCCGCTTGAGGTCCGCGATATTCGACAGTTCCTCGATCTCATCTTCGGTCAAGTCACCAACGAGGGTGTCGTCGTAGGCGGCGCGGCTGATCGGACGGGACAACACGTCGTAGGCAGCCTTCATGGCGCGAAAAACCCGGTCGATGCGGTCGGCAAACTTCCCCAGGTCTTTGCGGAAGTAGGCGTCGGGGTGGAACTCCTTACTGGCCTTGAAATAGCCGCTCTTGATGTCGGCGCCGCTGGCGGAGCGCTTGATTTCGAGGAGCTGGTAGTGGTTCCAGTCGTCGATGTGCAGTTCCATGAACAGAATGCGTTTCTTTTGCTCCTCGCTGAGGTCCCGGCCGTCGGCGAGGTCGGCGGGTGAAAAGATCAGCCCCGCATACGGGTCTCGTGGCCGCTTGGTTCGCCCCGACGATGTCTCTTGACCTGCGCTGTGCGCTTGTCCCGACCCGGAGGGGCGCGCGGCGCCCTTGTGCACCAGGCTGTTGACGTGAATCTTGGCGCTTGCCGCTGGCATGCCGGTCTCGCGGGCGACATCGGCGATGGACATGGGCCGGCCCAACAGTCGGGACACGACGAACCCTTCCTCAGGCGTGAGCGGCAATGAGGTGATGTCGATGCCAGCGACGGCTTCGAAAATCGGATCGGCGGTGGGTGTGTCGGTCACAGACGTGATTTGATACCGAGACACGCGGCGACTCAAGTGGTCGCCGACAGCGGACACCTGCCGTCCGCTCTTGCGACCGCTGTGCGACCCTGCACAGCGCCCATGGGGTTTTTCATGACCGATCCGTCCGAGCCCAAGCGCGCAGACGCCGCCCGGCGCAGCATCGCCGACGATGTCTTGACCCTGGTGGACACCATGAGCCGCTTGCGGCGTGAATGCCCCTGGGATCGCGAGCAAACCATCAAGACATTGCGGCCCTACCTGCTGGAAGAGGCCCACGAGGTCTTGGATGTGCTTGATGCCCTCGACGAGGACGGCGGCGGCGCTCGTGCCGCCGAGCATCGGGAGGAACTTGGCGACCTGTTGCTGCAGATTGTGTTTCAGAGCGAAATCCAGCGGGAGGCGGGGCGTTTTGACGTCGGCGACGTCGCCCGCGCCATCGACGACAAACTCAAGCGTCGGCATCCGCACATCTTTGGTGGTGCCGGTATTGAGGGCACCACGCCCGGCTCGCAGAACTTCTGGGAGGCCATCAAGCGGCAGGAGAGGGCTGCCCTCGGCAAGGACGCCATCAAGAAGAGCTCAGCTCTCGACGGGGTGCCCAAGCATTTGCCGGCCCTGCTGCGTGCGTATCGCACTGGCGAGAAGGCCCGCGGCGTCGGCTTTGACTGGCCCGACCACAATGGCGTGGTCGCCAAGATTGAGGAGGAGCTTCTCGAGGTGAAAATGGCCATTGCCAGCGGGGACAAGGAGGCCATCGCCAGCGAGGTGGGCGACCTGCTGTACGCCGTCACCAATCTATCCCGGCACTTCGAACTCGACCCCGAGGCTTCGCTTCGCCAAACCATCGGTCGCTTCGAGGCCCGTTTTCGCATCGTCGAGGAGTTGCTGGCGGCGGAAGGCAAGACCCCCGAGCAAACGTCCCTGGATGAGCTTGAAGACCGTTGGCAGCAAGCCAAGCGACGCCTCAAGGGGGAGGCGTCGTCGTCGTCGTGATCAGCTGGTGGCGGCCAGGTCAAACCACATCGGCGACTGGTCGGCCGGATCCCCGTTGTAGTTGATGCAGATCTCTTCGCCGGCGGCGATGGCCTTGATGGCCGTGAAGCGGATGGACCCGTGTCCGTCGACAAGCTTGTCGTAGCGCGCGTTGGGTGCGTAGCTGTGATTGTACAGGGAGCCACAGCCGAAGGCGACGGCGACAGCACTGGCGCTGGTGGGCCAATTGAAGACGTAGTTGCCCAGCGGCGTTTCGTCGAGGATGTCGCCGTTGTCGACGACCAGCACCGGGACCAATTCGACAATGTCGCCCACGGCGAAGGCCTGCTTGGCGATGACACCGCGCCCCTTGCCGGGGGTGGTGACCACCAGCAAGCGCTCGGTTTCGGTGATGACGTCGAGGGAGGCGGCGGCGTACATGGCGCTCCGGGTGGCGGTGTTCGGGTGCGGTGCTCAGGTGCGGTGGGTCGGCAGCCAAAGACCTTGGCGGCCCCGGCACACTCCGCAACCCCTGACGCGGAAGACCTGGCTTGAGCCGACCCAAACCAGGTGCACAGCGCTGGCTTCAGCCGAGCTTGGCCAACGCGGCGTCGTAGTTTGGTTCCTGTGCAATCTCAGGGACTTGCTCCACGTGCAGGACTTTGTTGTTTTCGTCGAGCACCACGACGGCGCGTGCCAGCAGACCCTTCAGCGGTCCGTCTTTCATGGTCAGCCCCCAATTGGCGCCGAACTCGGGAGACCGGAAGCTCGAGAGGTTGGCGACGCCGTCGATGCGTTCGGCCGTGCAGAAGCGCTTGTGGGCGAAGGGCAGATCGGCTGAGATGTTGACGACGACCACGCCGGATTTTTCGCCGAGCTTCAGGTGGAATTGGCGCACCGAGGTGGCGCACACGCCGGTGTCGAGAGAGGGGAAGATGTTCACGACCTTCTTCTTGCCCGCGAAGCTCGTCAGCGTGACGTCGCTGAGGTCCGTGGCGACGAGGGAGAAGTCGGGAGCGGTGCTGCCGGTGGAGGGCAGGGTGCCCGAGGTCGTGACGGCAGTGCCGCGGAAGGTGATGGACGCCATGGGGACTTCCTGGGATTGTGGTGTCAGGCGGGCGGTGTGCGCGGCGTAGGCTGCACCAAGTCGCCCCCGGAACGCCAGCCGCGCCACGTGTGCCGACACAATGCAAACAGGCCAACAACGACGCTGCCAGCTCGGCGTCACGGTCGGGTGGGGGATTTCAGGATATTACTCCCATGACGAGAGGCCCTTGCGTCTGTAGACGACGCCATGCCAGGCCCCACCAAGCGTTCCCCTTCATCCAAGCCCGTCGCTCCCATCGCCCTGGAGGTGCCGCGGGTCGGTCGTCCCGGCAAGAACGACCACGACGCCATCCTTGACGCCCACAATGCCGACGAAAACACCCAGCGTTTCGGTGACGACGGCGCGATCCGTGAGCCCCGCGGCGACAAGAAGCGCCGGGCCCTCGCGCTGGAGATTTTGGGCGAATCCCTGGTGCACCTGAAGCCCGGGCAGCTCTCGCGGGTCCCCATGCCCGACGACCTTGCTCAGGCGGTCAACGAGGCCCGGCGCATCCTGGCCAACAAAAACCGCGAACAAGGTGGCGAGGGCTTTCGTCGCCAGGTCCAGCGCATCGGCGCCATCATGCGCACCCTCGACGCCGAGCCCATCTCCGTCGCCATCGGTCA
>CAJBHN010001067.1 GCA_903952805.1 uncultured Myxococcales bacterium
CACCGCCGCCCGCAAGGCGACGCCCCTGCCGCGGCCCCAAACGTGGCACGACTCGGCCAGCGGCCTCGACGTCACCCTCATCGAGGCCCACGAGCTGCCGACGGTGACGCTGGGTCTCGTATTTGAGACCGGCGCCGTTGACGATCCGGTCGCAAAGCCCGGCCTCACGTCGCTGGCCCTGACACTGATGGCTCAAGGGACCATGACCCTCGACAAGCTTGCATTCGAAGAACGGCAAGCCGACATCGCTTCGTCCGTCTGGGCCAGCGGTGGCCTCGAGACCTCGTCGGCGGGTGCCCTCACGCTCAAGAAGAACCTTGAGCCTACCCTCGCGTTGCTGATGGGGATGCTGCGCACACCCGGGATGCGCCACGACGACCTCAGCCGCTTGAAGGCCCAGCGCAAAGCCAGCATCGCCCAAAGCCGGGGCGCGCCGCAGGCCGTGGGCAACCGGGTCATGGCTTCGATCCAGTTCCCCGGCCACGCCTATGGCGCCATCGAGACCGAAGTCACCGTCGACAGCATCACCCTCAACGAACTCAATGCCGTGGCCGCTCGACTCGGCCCCCACGGCGCTCGCCTCACCGTCACCGGCGACATGACCCGCGCCGAGGTCGAGGCCATCATCGCCCAACACCTCGCACCCTGGCCCGGCGGCCTGCCCGTCAAGCGCAGCGCACAGTCGTTGCCCAAGCCGCGGGACGGCACCGTCTTCTTCGTCGACGTCCCCGGCGCTCCCCAATCGATGATCGCGGTGATGACCGGCGGCCCCGCCCGCACCGCCGCCGACTACGAGGCCACCGAACTGATGGCCCAGATTCTCGGCGGATCGTTTTCGAGCCGCATCAACATGAACCTGCGCGAGAAGAACGGCTACGCCTACGGCGCCCGCGCCGGCTACCGCTACCGTCGTCTGGGCAGCAGCTTCTCCGCGACGTCATCGGTGCGCACCGACGCCACCGGCAAGGCTCTGCATGAACTGCACAACGAACTGATGCTGATGCGCAACACTGTCCCCGAACCCGCGGAACTGGAAAGAGACCGCAGCAGCCTCGTGTTGTCGTTGCCGGCGCAATTCTCGACGCCACGCCGCCTTGCCGACGCGTTTGGTGAGTTGGCGTTTTTTGGTCTGCCGCTTGACTGGTACGACGGCCGAGTGAACCGCCTGCAGCAGCCGACGGCGACAAGCATCCTGGCCCAGGCCAAGAAACTGCTTCCCACCACGGGCTATCAGGTCCTCGTCGTCGGCGATGGCAAGGTCATCCGCGCCGAGGTCGAAGCCATCGCCAAGGATGCCCTGTTTGGGGCCGGGAGCTTCGTCGTCCTCGACGTCGACGGCAACGTGATCCCCGCCACCAAGCCCTGACGGCCCCAACGCGATGCGCAGCACCCCGCTGTGACCTCACCCCCGGCGCTGCGCGCCACCCCGCGGTGACCTCACCCCCGGCGCTGCGCGCCACCCCGCTGTGACCTCACCCCCGGCGCTGCGCGCCACCCCCGGTACGTTTTTCGAGTCGATCAGGGGCTAACCTTGGTCGGCCGGCCTGCCGCAAGGGAGCACC
>CAJBHN010001068.1 GCA_903952805.1 uncultured Myxococcales bacterium
CCCCGAGTAAGAACGCGATCCTTCGCCGCGCGACCGCCGGATTTACGTCGACGAGCCTTGGTCACGAGAGCTTCGCGGTTTCGTGCCCGCTCGCCCTGCTCGTCTACGCCTCACATCCGGTTCTTGTTCATCGGCCCGCGGTTGCGCTCCCCGCTTCCTTCACGTCGTCCTCGCGGATCGGCGCTCTGCGGTTCGCTTCGTTTGCTGTGACCAGCTTACGGGTGGACTTTCACCTCCAAGATCGCGCCCATGTCGGGCGCACACGACAACGACCTGCCGCGGGGCAGGTCGTTGAAAAATGACGCCAAAGTGAGGCGGGACTAGCGCTGCGGCATGCCCGGCGGCTTGATGCCGGCGCGGGAGCGGGCGATGGCCTGCTGCACTTCGAGGAAGCTCATTTGCAGTTCATGGACCACAGCGTCCATCAGCTTTTGCTCTTCGGCGGTGAGGTTGCCACGGGTCTTCTGCTTCAGCAGCACCAGGATTTCGATGGTGTCACGCGCCTGGTCCAACGCCAGCTCTCGCTGTCCATGGGGCCACGGAATCAGGCCCATCTGCATCAGGCCCTGTTGGGCGAGTGACTGCAGGAACATGGAGAGGTTGAGTCCACCCTGGGCTTCATCAGGAGCCGCCGGCGACGCCGACGGCGTCGGAGCAGCATCAGCAGGTGCAGGCGTCGGTGCGGCCACGGCAACGACAGCAGGCGGTGCCATCGGCACGTCGTTGCGCACCTTGTCGGCGGTGGGGACGTCGGGACCGGTCCGCTGGTCTCCCTCGTCGGTGAAGCGGCGTCGGTCAACAACCTTGAAGGACGACTTTTTTTCTTCGCTCATGTTGATCCCTCGAACTGGCGGCACACCACAGCCACAGAGTCCGCCTGGCAGCGCCAGACGACGACCCCTGGGTCGTGACCACGCGGGTCAGGTGTTGTTGGACGGATAGACGACGCTGGCGATGTTGTCGGCCTTGTCGGCGGCGTCGGCGAGACCCGAGATATGCTTCTCGAAGTCGGCGTGGCTCAGCTTGCCGCTGGCGATCTGCCGCTCGACCAGGCGCTTGTCGACGAGAATGGCGGGGATTTCGTCGTGGGACTTGTTCTTGTCGGCCATGGGTGACTCCGTCGAAGGGGGTAGGTGGTCGCTATGGGCTGTTGTCCCGCTGGCGTCAACGACAGGGACAGCACACGCCTTGGTGAGATAAGCTCCGCGCCATGGCTGTCAAGGACAGGGCGGTAGCAGCGCTCCAGCGCAGCACGGTGTTCGGGCAAACCCGGTGGCAGGCCTTCCGGGAAGAATCACCATATTTTCAGGCCAAAGTCGGCATGGTCGTGGCCTGGCTCGCCATCTCGGTGACCACCGTCATCGTGGCCCCACCGTCGCCCATCCCGTTCATCGTGGAACAAAAGGCCCTCAATTTTGGCCTGTCAACCAAGACCTCCCTCATCATCCTGAACCAAGATGGCGGGGACCTGAGCGAAGCCGTCGTCGAGGTCACCGGCGTCGCCACCGAATTCGACGGCCATGAGTCCCGCGGGACCTGGCGCACCAGGCCCCTGCCCGTCCCCGAGGGGCTCAAGACCACGCTGTCGACGGAGTCGTTCTTCGACGACAAGGGCGTCAACCCTGGCTACCAGTTGCATATCGACCGGGTCCGCATTCTCGACGAGGACCGCGAGGTCTTCGTCGGCCCCGCGTCGCGCCCCCTGCCCCAGCCTCACTGACCAGCCAACGCATCCCTTCTCGACACGAACCCAGATATCCACATGCATGTCCTCGTCACCGGCGCCTGCGGCTTCATCGGCTCCCATGTCACCGAAGCCCTGCTGGCCCGCGGCGACACCGTCACCGGCGTCGACAACTTCAACGGCTTCTACGACCCCGCCATCAAAGAATCCCACCGCGAGCAGCTGCAGACACAACGCGGCTTCACCATGGTGCGGGGCTCGATTCTTGATCCCGAGGTGCTGGCCGCAGCGTTCATCATCCGTCCCGACGTCGTTGTTCACCTGGCAGCCTGGGCAGGCGTGCGTCCGTCCATCGAACGCCCGGCCCTGTACCAGCGGGAAAACATTGAAGGCACTGTCGCCGTCATGGACGCCGCCCGCGCCGCAGCCGCACCAGCCGGCCTGCCGCCCCGCTTCGTATTTGCGTCGTCTTCGTCGGTGTATGGCGGTCAAGAAAAAGTGCCATTTCACGAGGACGATCCGGTCATGGAACCCGTCTCGCCCTATGCCGCCA
>CAJBHN010001069.1 GCA_903952805.1 uncultured Myxococcales bacterium
CCGATCTCATAGAGCGAGAAGTCATTCACCACCGGCGTGCCCTGCCACACGACATCCAGGGCCCGGGCATCGTTGCCGACCGCCACGACGTCGACCAGCACGGGGACCAGGTTCGCGCTCGTGGCCACGCCGTCGGCGGGCGGAACCAGCACGTCGGCGTCGGGCATTGGGGCGGGAACCAAGGCGGGGACCGAGGCCAGCAGGTCGTCCCTGGCGAAGCTGAATGCCCGCCGCGATCGAGGCCCATCGACGTCGTCCTGGGGCGCCCCCAGCACGACCACGATCGCATCGTCGAGCTCGATGAGTTCAGCACGGCGGGGTGTGTCGCCGGTCGCCAGCAAGTCCACCTCGTTCAACGAGCCACCATCGGCATCGACGGCCCGCAGGGTGGTGCCATTCCAGATGACAACCCGGTTTCCGACGGCCATGCCGACGGTGTCTGGGTCCCCGAGGTCCACGCCGTCGTCGAGTTCCACGCAGTCGCCGTTGGCCGCCACTCGCCCAACCCCGCCCTGCAGCCCGACGAGGAAGTCGCCGTTGTCGGCGACATTGACCGGGCCCACCATCGGTTTGGTGCAGCTGGCTGGCAGGGTAACGAGTTCGTTGCCGACGACCTCGCCGAGGCCCGTGCCGACGACAAAGACCCGCCCGACGGAGCGCGACACCGAGCGCGCGGTGTCGTTGGTGTCGCGCAGCAGCGTCCAGCTGGAGTCTCCTTCTCCTTCTCCTTCGCCCTCTCCCTCACCCTCGCCGGGGGGTTCTGGAATGCTCGACCAGTCGACGCACGCTGACGACGTCAACAGCAGGCCGGCGATGGCGGCGGACAACGACTGGGTGCGTGGCGTCATGGTGCGTCTCCCCCGAAGAGGCCGATGGCTGCTGCGGCGCCACCGACGACGACGATGGCGACGCCGGCGATGACGGCGGCACCACCATAGGTGGTGTAGCCCTCGTTGGCCTGACGGATGGCGAAGGCCTTGTGGGGATCGGGCTCGGCCTGGGCGCTCACAAACGCTGCCGCACCGATGCCCATCAACACGCCACCGACGGCGCCCACGACGACGCCCGCGCCGGCAGCGACGCCGCCTGTCACCACCAGGGGTGACGGGCCGGTCCCGGGGGCTTCGGGGACGACGTCACGAACCAGGTCGGGGATGGCTGGCAGCAGCACGTCGGCGCTGTCGCCGCTGCGGGTAATTTGTTGGCGGCCAAGGACCGCGAGGTCGTCCCGGCGCAGCAGGGTGAGGGACAGCACCCAGGTGTCCCCGAGGTGGGAGATCTGGGCCGTCAGCAGGCGCGGCGCACCGAGGGCGTCGGCAAGCTCGGCGTCACAGGTGGCGCCATCGCAGCCGACGGCTTGTTTGGCGGCGTCCAGGTCCAGCAGGGCGGCCAGGTCACCACTCCCGACCACCGCCGGATCTCGCTGTCGGGCGGCCACCAGCACGGCGGTCTCAATGACCGAGGTGGTGCCGGCGTCGATGCCCTCGGCGGCGCGGACCGGCGCCAGATAGATGCGGTCCCCCTCTGGAGGGGCCCCGTGAAGCAGCTGGGTGAGGGCCAGAGCAGCGATGATCATCGGCGGCATGATGCCCTTGCGACCGGCGGGACGCTACCGACACCAGCTGCCGTGTCGCTGTATGCTGCACAGCCCCGGTGGTTGTTGCGGGCCCCTGGGTTGCGTCTGTGTGTCGAGCTCGTTTTTGTCGTTTTTGTCGGTGGGAGCAAGCAGTGAAGCGCGACGATCTGAAGGGCAGCGAAGAGCGGATGTGGGCGCTGATGGCCGACCGCGCCGAAGCCGCTGGCGACCCCGCCCGCGTCGCCGACATCGACCGCCGCGTGTGGGACCTGTTTGGCGAGACCTGGGCGGTGATGTTCACGGATTTGTCGGGGTTTTCGCGCCAGGTCGAGGCCTTTGGGATCTTGCACTTCTTGCAGATCATCCACGAGCATAAGACCCTGCTCGATCCCGTCGTCGCTCGCCACGACGGCATCTTGATCAAGCAAGAGGCCGACAGCCTCATGCTCATCTTTCGCCGGCCCCAATCCGCCCTCGCCTGCGCCGTCGAGATGCAGCACACCCTGCAGGCCATCAACGTCGCGCGCCCCCCAGAGACCCAGGTGCTGTTGTGCGTCGGCATCGGCTACGGCCCCCTGCTGCGCATCGGCGACATCGACGTCTACGGCAACCAGGTGAATGCGGCCTCCAAGCTTGGCGAAGACACCGCCAAAGCCAACGAGATCTTGATCACGCGCGCCGCCAGAGACGCCCTCACCGACGACAGCGGCCTCGAGTTTTCCGTGCTGGAAGACCGGATCCCCGGCTCCACCGAGAATTTTCGCGTCACCTACCCGATGTGGCGGCCGAAGGCCTGACTGGTCACCTCGGCGCCTGCAGATGGCAGGCTGAGGTGGACATGGCCGAAGTCCAGTTTTCTCCCAGTCCACGGCGCACGCCATCGATCACATCCTCGGCGTGAAGGTAAGAGTCCTTGAAGAACACGCCGTGGGCA
>CAJBHN010001070.1 GCA_903952805.1 uncultured Myxococcales bacterium
GAATGGGCTGAGCTGGAGCGCAAAGAGCGGGTGATGGGCGAGGCGCTGGGGGCTGTGCTCGGCGTGGTGGTGGGTGAAGGCCTGGGAGCAGGAGTTCGTCGTGGCGCCGCCTGAGAGCCTCGTGGCATCGCCGACCACCCGCCATGCTGACGTCGTCACAGGAGCGCTGGTGCGCGCTGGCGTGGGGCATTGGTTCATTGCCCCGGGTTCCCGCTCGACGCCGCTGGTGTTGTCGGTGGCCCGCCGGGGCCTGGCCCACGACGTGCTGATCGATGAACGGGTGGCGGGGTTCTGCGCGGTCGGCGCCGCCCGCGTGGGCGTGGTCGCCGCCATCATCACCACCTCGGGAACCGCCGTCGCCAACCTGTTGCCGGCCTGCTGTGAAGCCGATGCCGACGAGCTGCCCTGGGTGGCTTGCACGGCGGATCGTCCCCAGCGCGACGTCGAGCTGGGCGCCAACCAGACCCTCGGACAGCAGGCCCTGCTGGCAGGTCCGTGTCGGCAGGTGCTCGATCTCGACGTCCCAGCACCCGACCCGGGTGCTGATGCCGCGCGTGAGACCGAACTGGAAACCAACGAAGCCATCGGCGCTGTGGCGCTGCATCTGCACGGCCCGGGGCGCGGCCCGATTCACGTCAACGTGCGGCTCGACAAGCCGCTGGAGCCGCCAGCTGGTTGGCAGACGCTGCCGGTGACGTCGGGCGTGGCGTTGAAGCCGAGCGACGCCGACGCCGACGTCGACGACGTCGATGATGACACTGCCGGCGCCATCCGCGCCGCATTGTCGATGGCCAACGGCCTCGTGGTGTGCGGCTCCCTCGCCGCGGCCGAGCGGGGCCCGGTGCAGGTGTTCATCGAGGAGCTCGGCTGGCCCGTCATTGCCGACGTCACCAGCGGTGTGGTGGTGTCGACGGCGCTGCCGCGCTTGTCGACGGTGGCGCTGCGCGCGGCAGCGGTGCGCGAGGCCCTGGCGCCGCAGCAGGTGCTGTGGCTTGGCGGTCTGTTGACCGAAGACACCGTGGCCCAGTGGCTGCGACAGCGCTGTGTGCCCGTGCTGCAGGTGCAAAGCGGACGTCGGCGGCGTGATCCCTTCGAGCTTGCCACCCAGACGGTGGTGCTGTCGTCGCTGTCGTCGCTGGCGACGTTGCTGCCCACCGCTCGTCCCGTGGCCGGGACATTGTCGCAGCAGGTTCATCGGGTGATGGCGGCGCTGTCGACGTTGTCCGACGTCGTCCTGGCCGGTCCCCTGAGTGAGCCCGCCGTGGCGAAGCTGGTGGTGTCGTCCGCCCGCGCCGGTGACGTCGTGTTTCTCGGCAACAGCATGCCCGTGCGCGATGCCGACCGCTTTGCCGTGGTCGGCCCTGGCGTCACCATCATCAGCAACCGTGGCGTCAGCGGCATCGACGGCTGCGTCGCGACCGGCCTGGGAGCAGCCCTGGCCAGCGGGCGACCGGTCACGGTCTTTCTCGGCGACCTGGCTTTCCTGCATGATTTGTCGGGCGTCACCGCCGTGGCCCAGGCGAACGCTGCCGTCCGGATCGTCGTCGTCAACAATGGCGGCGGTGGGATATTTTCGTTTTTGCCGGTGGCCGGTGGCGGCGTCGACGCAGCCCAGGTTGAGCGATATTTTGGCACGCCGCACAGTCTCGCGCTGTCGCCCATCGCCCGGGCCCTTGGCCTGCACCAACGCATCTGTGACGACGTGGACAGCCTGCGATTGGCCTTGGCTGATTCCCCGCAGCGACCCGAGGTCATCGAGGTGTGTACCAACCGCATCGACAACACCAGGCGCCATCGACTTCTTGATGACGAGGTCGACCGCCGCTGCGCCGCGGCGCTGGCGGGAATGCCCTCATGAGCCTGGTATTGCTGCACGGTGCCTACGGCGCCGCCGATGATTGGGGTGACGTCATGGCGGCGCTGCGGTCGTCGACGTTGTCGTCAGCCGTGGCGGTGCGTTCCGTGACCGTGCCGGGTCATGGCCGTGAAGACGCGGTGCCGGTGGACGTCGACGTCGATGACGGCTGGCAGCAGGCGCTGGCGATCCTCGAAGCCCGCCTCGCGGACCTGCCGGTCATCCACCTCGCGGGCTACTCCCTGGGTGCCCGGCTCGCGTTGGCTCTGGCGCAGCGACCATCGCTGCGCGACCGGTTGCAGAGCCTGACCCTGGTCGCCGGCACCGCAGGGCTCGACGACGACGACGCGCGTGCCCGGCGCCGCGCCATCGACGACGAACGAGCGTCTTGGTTGGCGAGCGACCCCGACGCCTTCCTCGAGGCCTTCTGGCGTCTGCCGCTGTTTGCCAGCCTCGACCGACACCCCGACAAGGCCGTTCGCCTCGCCGAGAGACAGGCCCGCGCGCGTGCGCACCCTGCTGTCTTGGCGTGGTGGATGCGCTGCTTGTCGGTGGGGCGGCAGCCGTCGCTGTGGTCGTCGCTGTCGACGCTGTCGGTCCCCACCACCATCATCGTGGGCAGCC
>CAJBHN010001071.1 GCA_903952805.1 uncultured Myxococcales bacterium
CGAAGCGCGGCACCACCAGGATGTCGGCGTTGGCGATGGCCGGGCCGATGACGCAACGACGCTCACATCGAAAAGACCAAGCGAGATGTGACCACGAAGCCCCGGTCGCGGCACGAGTGCCGTGACCGGGACGTCGTGAATACATATCGCGCCGCGGATTTTCGGCGTGAGCAAGGCTCGGCGCAGGGCTGGCCCTCGTGGCCAGACCGAGCACGCAACGACGCTCACGTCGAAAAGACCACGCGAGATGTGATCACGAAGCCCCGGTCGGGGCACGAAGGTCACTACAGAGCGATCTCGACCTCGAAGCGCGGCACCACCAGGATGTCGGCGTCGGCGTTGGCGATGGCCTGGCCGATGACGCGGTCGACGCTGTCGGCGTCGACCGTCAAGGGCTGCACCGTCAGCACGTTTCCGCCAAGGCGGCGCTCCACCCGCTGGGGAATGCCACGGCCGGCGGCGATGTGGCCGGCGCCGGCGAGGACGACAACCTGCCGCGCGCCTGCTCGCACGGCATCAGCAGCACGGGCGGCCATGCTCTCGTCCCACAGCACCTGCGCCAGGTAAAAGGCGTCAACCTCAGCCTCCTGCAACGGATGCCCCGCCGAACTGAAGACACCCTCAAACCAGCGGCGGTGAGCCTCGTCTTCGAGGTCGAGCTCTGGGACCTGGGCCCGGGCACCGTCAGACAGCCCGGCGAGGCCTTGTTTGCGTACGGTCCGCACGAGTTCACGAGGGGCGTTGAGGGCGAGGAAGCTCGCGCCAGAGGCACGACCCGTCTCAAAGATGCCGGTGTAGAGCCCGAAATCGAAGCCCCAGGCGCCCTTCCAATCGACCGCCGTCGAGAAAGCCTTGGCATCAAGCTCGCCACTGTTGAAGCGATCGAGGGTGCTCTGCTTGTCCCAACTCAACATCTCCAGGCCAACGACGAGACCGGGACCTGCGTTGGCGAGCATCTGAACCAAGCGCCGCTGGGCTTCGTGATGATGCACCTGGTCATGCTGCTCGCCGACGACGACGACCTGGTGGAGGCTCAGACGAGCGACGACGTCGTCGCTGCTCATGGCGGCGCCGGTTTTGCCGTCGACGAACGCGAAATGCCCATCGCCGTCAAACACCAGCGCTGCGGGCTTTACCAAGACACCCGGGGCAGGCGGTCGACGCGCCGGTGCACCAGCACTGCCGGTCGCGATGCCTGCAGGGCCCGCCACCGTCGACGTCGCACAACCGCTGCCGACGACAGCGACGACGGCCACCGCCACACGGAACATCGAGAGGCGCTTCACAGTGCTCATGGCTTGAAATCCACCTGACGAAGGCGTTGCAGAACAAAGAAACCCGCGGCGTTGGTCACCGGGCCGATGGTCATGTAGGCCTTGCCCAACAAGAGATCTGGATTGTCGACGTCGACCTGCACGACGAAGTCCTTGAGGCCGCCGCCCCCCAACAACCCGGCGCGGGGAATGCCCAGGGCGTAATCCAGCAACAGCGCCTGTGGATGGCGTCCGGCCCGCCCCTCCCCTTCCCCGGCGCGAAAGACCCGAAAGAAGCCGTGGCGGGTGGGATGGTCGTCGTCGGGGAGAGCCGTCCACGCGTCGGTCTTTTCGCCGCGTCGGACCTTCACATTATAGCCTTCGATGAACGGGGCTGCATCGACGTCGCCGCCGTCGCGGATGAACCAGCCCTTGGCGAAACGCTGGATGCCCATGACCGTGCCGACCACCCTGGCGACGACGTCGCCAAAGACATTCCACCCGCGAAACTCATGACCCACGAGGGACGCCAGCGACGGCGCCACGCCCGCTGCCAACACCGCCTCCAAATCAGCGGGGTTCATGGCGGTCAGCGATTCGAACGTATGGCTCATGGCGGTCTTCCTCGACGAAGTCAGTGCGACGGCGTGGGTCAGCGTCGATGGCGGAGCAACCACGCAATCACCGTGCGCGCGGAACTGTCGGTGTAGCCACGGGCGAGCAGGTTTTCATGCATGCGGCGGGCTTGCTCGAGATCCTTGGGATCGACGCCGACGACGTCGTGGTCGAGGAGGCGCACCAGGGCTGTCTCGATGCGCTCGGCGCCCTTTTTGTGTTTGGCGTGAAAGTCCTCGTGGAGCTTTTTCATCCACCCGCCAAACAGCAACGCGTAGTCGACGGCGTCGTCGGGATGCTCCAGTTTGTAGGCGCCGATTTGCGCGATCAGGCCGCGGCGGAAGTCCTCGGCAGTCTCATGCGACGACATCAACACCTGCTCGACGCCGCCCATGAGGTCTTCGTCGGCGGGGTTGAGTTTGCCGGTGGCGGCGTCGGCGAGCTTTTCACCCTTGGTCCAGGCCGACACGTTCTTCAGGTAGCGATCAAAGAGCTCGACGTGCGAGCCAGCGCGCACCAATCCCATGGCACCACGCACTTCTTCCTCGAGAATGCGCGTGAAGATGCTCTCAAGCTCTTTGAGCAGGGCGTCGACGTCGTGATAGTTGCGCTCGCCTTCGCGGCGAAGCCATTCGTAGGACGAGCGGGCCTTGACCAGTTGCCGCAGCTCATCGATGACGGCGATGGGTGAAAGGTGGTCGAAGCGTCGGTCCTGGGACGCATTGAGGATCACCGCACGAATCTCGCGAGCGGAGGCCCCGTAGCGACCCTCATATTGGTCGCCGGTGGTGTGTTCTTCGTAGAGGCGCTGGATGACCGCCCGCAGCTCCTTCTTTTCCTTCTGGCTCAGGCGTTCGGGAACCTCGCCCGAATCGTAGATGCGGAGCTTTTCGACGGGCGTCAGCGACGTGATGACGTCGCGAACCTGGGGTGGATAATGCTCTGGGTCGGGTGCCTCCAGCCGCGTCAAGACCGCAAACGTCGCGGCCACCTCGAGGGCGTGCGGCGCGATATGCTGGCCGGTCAATGAACGGGGCACCTGGCTTTCGTAGATGGTCAGCTCGTCTTTGACCCGCAGCAAATAGGGCGCGGTCACCAGCTCCATGCGGCCCTTGAACGACGGCCAATCCGGATGCCCCTTGAATGCATCGAGATGCAGTTCGTTGGAGCTGGCGAGCATCACGACATCGAGGAACACACTGACATGATCCAGCGAAGCCTGAGCCTGTTCCGTCGCCACCAACAGGTATTTCCAGGCATCCAGGGGGCGCTTGAGCAGGTCATTGAACTCAAGCACACCACGATTGGCGTCGTTGATCGCCCCCGCGGTCTCGTAGAGGGACACATGATGCAGTGCCACGGGCAGGCTGGCGATCGAGCGGTCCGCCGTGATCTGGCGGGAATAGGCATCGACGGAAAGCTGCGGCTCAACCGCGACAACCCCCTGCCGGTAGCGGCGCGAAAGATAAAAGCGCTCCACCTGGATGTGGCGCAGCACTTCCTTGATGTCGCCCTGGTAGGTCGCCAGCAACGCGTCAAAAATACGGCGATTCTTGAGACTGAGTTCACCGAGTCGCAACACCTCGGGCACCGTCCAGTCGGGCGAAAGCCGCCCCTCGCTCACCAAGCCGCCGATGATGGCCTCGCGGTCATCTCGCGCCAGCAAAAAGAGCGGATGATCCTTCAACTCGCAGGGCAGCCGCGACTCAATGGCCGCCGCGTCGAGGTGGGCGTAGCTGCCAACATGGGTCGAGCGAGCACCGCCGAAGCCCAGCGAGCCCTTCTGCACGCTGCCCGTGGGGAAGATCCAATTGAAGCGGTACAGCGCGCCGTCGTCGCTCTGGGAATACACCTCCGCGGCCCGGGTCACGGCTTGAATAATGGAGGTCTTGGCCGATCCGTTGGGGCCATGGAGCAAGACCAACCGATCAATGCGACCGCTGCGGACGAAGTTTTCGACGATGCGGACGAGGGCAGCTTGAACACGCTCCTGCCCGGCAACTCGACCCCGACCCTCATCAAAAGCCTGATCGAAGAGGCGCCAGCGACGCACTGCGCCCGTCGCCTGGGGCACCTCATCGACGCCAAAGTGGTCGACGACGTCCATCAAATAGCGGGCAGCGTTGCGCAGATGCCTGGTGGGATGCACCAGGACCTCAGCCAGGTACTCGTCGAACGACAGGATGGTTCGACGCTCCTGAAACGTCGCCTTGCGGCTCTGGGCGATGCCATCGACGATGGCGCGGGCGTCGAGCGAGGTGCTCATGGGGCCTCCGAGGTCAGTCCCATTTGCTAGCACACCTTGACCCGCAACGTCGTCGTCGGCCATCCAGAGGCGGGACGGGAGCGGACGGGCACAAGCGCCGGCGTGGGCACGTCAGCCCAGAGCATGCGCCAAAAGCCACGAGCGCCTTGCGGCGCTCGTGGCAGTGATGAAGCTACAGCCCGGTACACCGGGCGGCAGGTCACTTCTTCTTGGCGGCGGCGGCGGCCTCGAGGGCGGCGATGGCGGCGTCAAGCTCGGCTTCGGTGGACGTGGCCTTGGCGAGAGCAGTGTTCTCGTCGATGCCAGCGGCGGCGCCCTTCTTGATGTCGGCAAAGTCACCCGTGGGCTCGTACGCCGGGATGACGGGCTTCGGCGGAGGAGGAGGCTCGACCACCGGGGGAGGAGGAGGAGGAGGAGGAGGAGGAGGCTCAGCGCAGGATGCGATGGCGGTCACGGCGAGCGTGGCCAGAAGCAAGCGGGCGATGTTCTTCATGGTCTTGGTTCCTTGTGCGGCCGACGTCGACGACGACCGGGATTCATCGAAAAGGACTGAATGGGGGGCGTTCACTCAATCGTGAACTCCACGCGGCGTCCCAGCAGCAAGACGCCGCGCCGCCAGCAGCAGAAGCTCAGCCGCCCACCGCGAGGGTGTGACGCTTGTCTTCCTTGGTACGCAGGCTGCTGACCTTGGCCTTGAGCTCAGCGCTATCGGTCGCGGTCGCGACCTGCTCGATGCGCTCAATGATGCCGAGGTGCTTGGCGTGCAGCTCTTCCTCAGCCTTCTTGGCTTCGTCGCCAGCGGCGGCGGCGTCAGCCTTGCCGGCGGCGGCCTTGGCCTTGGAGGCAGCAGCAGCGGCAGCGGCCTTGGCCTTGGCTTCAATCTCAGCCTTGGCTTTTTCCTTGGCTTCTTCGATGGCCTTCTTCTTGGCCTCTTCCTTGGCAGCCTTGGCTTTTTCGAGGGCGGCCTTATCAGCGAGGGACGCGGTGGCCGGGACCAGGGCAACGGCAGCCGCAACGATCAGATGCTTCATCTTCATGGGTTCTCTCCTTCAACGCACACGACGGGCAGGTGTCTGCACGGGCAAGAAACGCCGGAGCGCACGCTTTCACCAAGTCCATTCCCATGTCAACAGGCCAGCACGCTGGCGCGGACGCGCCAGCAACGCGCTTTGCTCAGGCTTCCAGGTCGACCAGCGCCCCGGGTTCCAGAAACCGGGCAGCCTGCACAACGCGCAGCCTGCGCAGCCCGACATCGCGCCATCGAGCACTTCACGCCGCCGGGTATTCCTGATACGGAGCGCCCACCATGACGCGCTTTTTCATCCCTCTCGCCGTGATCGCGACCCTGACTGGCGCAGCGACC
>CAJBHN010001072.1 GCA_903952805.1 uncultured Myxococcales bacterium
CCTCGCCGTCGCGACGGCGTTTGTGCGGGCCGTGATCAGCGAGGACGTCGAAGCGGTTGTAGTGTTGGATGCGTCGCAAGCCGTCGTGACCTCAGCGGTGGGTCCCCGCTTCGCCGATGCCGCCGCCGCCGTGCAGGCCCTTGGCACGTCCGGGGTTCAGTCTGGCGGTGTCGTCGTCGACGCCACCATCATGGAACGCGAACGCGGCACCGAGGTGCAGCGCCCGGGAGGGCGGGTGTTGGTGGGCTTGAAGCGACCGTCGGTGCCGCTGCGGCTGATGGTGGGCTTCGCCATCGTCGGCGTGGCTGCAGCCGCTGGCATGGCGCTGGTGGTGGTGGCCCTGCTGCGTCGTCGGGCCCTGCGGCCGTTGTCGGCGGTGACGCGTGGGCTGCAGGCGGTGGCTGGTGGCGCTGTCGATGCTGCCGCCGTCGCCGCCGATCAGGTGCGCACGCCTGGCCAACGGCCCCTCAAGGAAATCGAGGCCCTGCTCGACGCCTTCGATGCCCTCGTGCGAGGCGAGAAGGAGAGGCAGCGCCTGGTCACGCGTCTTGAGCAGGGCATGGGCCCCCAGGTGGCCCACGACCACCAGGCCCTCGAAAGGGCCCCCGCCCAACAGGAAGTGGCCATCGTCGTCGTCGACGTCCGTGACTTCACCGCCCTGCAGGCGAGTCTGAGCCCTGAGCTCGCCGTAGGTTTCGTCGACCGCCTGCTGTCGACCTTTGTCGCCGTCGTCGAGCGCCACGGTGGCCACGTGGAGCGCTTCCTCGGCGACGGCCTGATCGCGCTGTTTGGCGCACCACAACCTACATTGGACTACATAGCCCGTGCCCTCGCCTGCGCCGTCGACCTCGAGGTGGCCGCCCGCCATCTGGCCGAGTCCGAGAAGCTGCGCGGGGTGCCGCGCTTTGTCGTCGGCGTCGGCGTCGCCGCCGGCACGGCCACCGTCGGCGCCGTCGGGCCCGCCAGTCGTCGCTCCTTTGCGGCCATGGGCGAGGTGCCCGCGCTGGCTCGCAAGATCCAGCAGGAGGCCAAGAATCAGGGCCTGACCGTCCTGGTCGGCGAGGGTGTCTACGCCGCCGCGAAAGGGGCTGTGCCGGGCTTGAGCTGGAACAAGTTGCCGCCCATGGTGCTCCGCGGCGTCGGCATGCCCCAGTCGTTGTACCGCCCCGAGCGCATCGCCCGCGCCAACGACGACGTCACCGCTGTCATCGGTGGCGCCCCGCGCTCGTCATGACCAGGTCTCTCGCCGTGCTGCGGCTGGCCCATGGCGGTGGCACCGTCGTGCTGGTTGATGTCCCCGCCGTCGCCGCCGGCCTCGGCGTGCCGGTGCCGCCGGCCCTCGAGTCCCTGTTGGCGACGTTGCCCGCCGACGAGCGAGCCATCTGCGCGCGCTGGGCTCCCAAGCGCCAGGCCACCTTTGCCGCCGGCCGCCATGCCCTGCGCCTCGCGCTGGTCGAAGCCGGTGTCGTCGCTGACGTCGACGCCGTCGGCGCCATCGGCCGCGACGACCGCGGTGCCCCGGTGCTCCCCGAGCATCTGGCCCACCTGCGCCGCGCCGTCAGCATCACCCACAAAGACAGCGTCGCCGGCGCCCTCGTCGTCGTCGACAGTGCCAGCGTCGACACCAGCGTCGACACCATCGCCGTCGGCTGCGACCTCGAGCTCGATCCCGTGTCGGGCCGCGACCGGCACAGCATGGCGGGTCTCGCCCGTCAGGTGCTGTCGCCCCATGAGCTGCAGGCCCTCGTCGACGATGCCCAGCAGCCCCTGGACGACGTGTCACACCGACGAGCGGTGCTTGAACGCTTCTCGTTGAAGGAGGCCCTGTACAAGGGATTGGACCCATTTGTGCGGCGCTATGTCGGCTTCCTCGAGGTGGGCGTGCATATCGATGTCGACGGCGCGGCGCTTTTCACCGTCCCCGACGCCGGCTTCACCGCCACGGGCCGGGTGCTGGTGGTGCCGACGATGCCGACGGTGGTGCTGACGACGGCCCGCGTGCAGCGGGGCTGAACGCCGCGCTGGGTCGATGGCCGGTGCCCCGCCCCCAAACACCCGGTTGCGGTGTGACATCGGCTTTCGCACACAATGACCATGCGTCGTCTGCTTGCCGTGCCCGCTGTCCTCGTCGCCGCCCTCGTCGCGCCCTTCGGTGTCGCTTGCGACGTGCCGACGCCGCTGGCGCCCGCGGAGCCCATCGGCACCTTCCCCACCTGGGGCGCCGACTTCGCCACGCCGACCCAGCAGCCCCGCTCCTTGCTGGGAGCCGGCCTCGGCGGCGCCCCTGACGAAGCCCCGTCGCCCGTGGCCGGTCAGGCCATGCCCGGCGCCATCAAGGACTTCAGCGGCGGTGACGCCGTCCTCGGCAAGGGCATCTACGTGCAACTCTGCGCCCGTTGCCACGGCGACACCGGCGCTGGCGGCGCGCTGCCGGGTGGCGTCGCCGTCCCCGCCCTCAACGATCCCGCGTTGCAGGCCCGCCTGACCGACGCCCAGATGGCCCGCGGCATCGCGCTGGGCAAGGGTGCCATGCCGTCGTTCATGCAGGACCTCGACCGCGACAAGCTCGCCGCCGTCATCGCGTATATCCGCAGCCTCGCGCCCAAGCAGTGATCCGGGCTCGGGCTTTGTCTCGGACCTGCACGCGTCGCTGCTGCACGCTATGCTCCTCGTCGACGCTCGTCGTCACGGAGGGTGCGCGCGACAAATGCTCTGACCGTACTTTGGAAATAGGGAACCGCTCCGTCCGGGTCTGAGCACGCCTCTTCACTGAGGAAGCCTTCCCCCGGGCCCTTGGTTCCCACCTGGCACGTACCCAGGTCCGAGTTACGCCGCGCGCACCCTCTGCTTTTTTCTCAGCAACACGTCAGAGTTCCGGCTCCCCTCGCCCTTCAGGGAGAGGGGCTGGGGGTGAGGTC
>CAJBHN010001073.1 GCA_903952805.1 uncultured Myxococcales bacterium
AGCGAGGGGACCGACCCGGTGATCGCCGTCGGCGTCGTCGCTGTCGCCGGCGCTCTGGCCGCCGTCGCCGGCGCGGGTCTGCTCATCGACCCCAGCGTCGTTCAGCAGGTCGACCTCGACGACCAAGACGCCATGCGTCTCGTTGGCTTGGCTGGGGTCGTGGTCGGTTCCGCTGTCGTTGTCGGCAGCCTCATTGCCGTGGCCCTGTTCGTCGACGACCGTAATCACTAGCTCTCCCCATTCCCCAAACACCCGAGGACATCATGGGCTCCACCCGCACCCGGTCTGAACAGCTCTTTGCCTCCGCCAGCGAGGTCCTCGTCGGCGGCGTCAACTCTCCGGTTCGCGCCTTTCGCGGCGTTGCGCTCGACGAACCGCACAAACGCTCGCCGCTGTTCATCGAGCGGGCCGAGGGACCCTGGCTCTACGACGTCGATGGCAACGGGTACATCGACTATGTGCTGTCGTGGGGTCCCATGTTGCTGGGCCACGCCGATCCGAAGGTCATCGAGGCGGTGTCGCTGCAGGCCAGGAAGGGCACCAGCTTTGGGGCACCATGCGGCCTCGAGGAGCAGCTCGCCCGACTGGTGATTCAGGCGTTTCCCAGCGTCGAGAAGTTGCGCTTTGTGTCGTCGGGAACCGAGGCAACCATGTCAGCCCTGCGGCTGGCTCGTGGCGTCACTGGCCGCGAGAAGCTCATCAAATGCGAGGGGTGTTACCACGGCCACGGCGACAGCTTCCTCGTCAAGGCCGGCTCCGGCGTCGCCACCCTGGGTCTGCCCGACTCCCCCGGTGTGCCCGCGGACCTCGCCAGGCATACGCTGACGGTCCCGTACAACGACCTGGACGCCATGAGGCAGGCGTTTGAGCACAACGCCGGCGCCGTCGCCGCCGTTTTTCTGGAGCCCGTCGTGGGCAATATGGGGTGCGTGCCTCCCGACGAGGGGTACCTGCAGGGAGCCCGCGCCTTGTGCGACGAGTTTGGCGCCTTGCTGGTCTTTGACGAGGTCATGACGGGCTTCCGCATCAGCCTGGGGGGCGCTCAGGCCCATTACGGGGTGAGGCCGGACATCACCACCTTTGGCAAGGTCATCGGCGGCGGCCTGCCGGTGGGGGCCTTTGGGGCCAGCCGTGCGGTCATGGGTCAATTGGCTCCCGAGGGGCCCATCTACCAGGCGGGCACCTTGTCCGGGAACCCGCTGGCGATGGCCGCCGGCATCGCCACCATCTCGCAGTTGCTCGCCCGCCAGGATGACTACCCGGTCCTCGCGGCCCGCACGCGCCATCTGGCCGAGGGCATCGCCGCCGCCGCCCGCGACGCCGGTCACCCCGCGTCAGCGACCGCCGTTGGCAGCATGTTCAGCGTCTTCCTGCGCGCCACCGCCCCGAGAAACTGGGAGGAGGTCAAGGCCAGCGACGCCGCCACCTTCCGCCGCTTTTTCTGGGCCATGCAGGAGCGTGGGGTCTACCTGGCCCCCAGCGCCTTCGAGGCCGGCTTCACGTCGTTCCTGCATACCGACGCGCTCGTCGAGCAGACCCTGGCGGCTGCCCGTGAATCATTCGCCGCCATGGGCTGAGCCGAGCGCGGTCGTCGGCTGCCGTCGGCTCTGGAAGGCGGCCCCATGAACGAACACGCGCGCCGTTGGGCGCGCGTGTTCGTTTATTCCAGAAAGAGTTCAGGGCCCGAAGGCGACATTCCATGTCAGCGCCATCCACACAGCACAGGTCGGGCCAGAACGATGAGGGTCAGTAAAATCAATAGCTTGCGTGATTTCTGGTCCATCGGACGCTGAAAAAGCACGACATCGGTGTCAGGCTGCCGCCTGGTGCATTGCGTCATTCCTCGTTCGGATGAGCCCGCAGGCAGCGACATTTCTGTCAGGGCGACCGAGCAGGCAGGGATTTCCGTCCGGTCGGTCCCGCTCCGCTGGTGAGCAGGATGAGGTGAACATGGCCGAAGGCCAACTTTCACCCAGTCCTGCGTCTCGGGAGGGGGCCCCCGATCGACTCCGCTCGTCGGGGGGGGGGAGGGTCTGGAACAGACCATCCAGAAGAACAGCAGGCGAGGTGACAAACGACGGGTTCGTTTTCGCCTCAGCCTGTTTGGCCGCTCCATCTCCGTCTGGTGGCCGGGGTCAGCATCCGCACGGCGTGCGACGGCAGCGACCCCGTTGCACCAAGCGAGCGCCAGATCTGGATCAAGAAGACCGCCCTCCGCAACCTGACCGACGGGATGTGCGATACAACCGGTGTCCCAACTGGAACGGTTGGGTTCCACACCGGCCACCAGCCACTCACCAGGAGCATACGATGAGCATCATCAACAACGTTTTCGGCGCCATGGGTCTCAGCCAGGGCAACATGATCCGCAACGCCATGAAGTTCGTCGGCCTCCCCGAGGGCGTCGCCTCGGCCGTCGGCCTCGTGATGGACGTCAAGAACGGCAACTTCGCTTCGGCCCTGTTCAAGACCGGCCCCGCCCTCATGCAGGCCATCACCGGTGGCAAGGCTGGCCAGGCCAATAGCGTCGAGCGTCCCTCCTCTGTTCTTGGAACCATCGCCAAGGTTGCAGGCTTCGCAGCACTCGGACTCGGTGGCGCAGCTCTCCTGGGTGGCACGGGCCTTGGCGCCGGCACCGCTCTGGGCGGCCTGTCGGGCATGACCAAGGGCATCCTCGGCATCGTCGGCGGCCTCGGCCTGGCGGCGGTCGGCGGCGGCGCCGGCAAGATGCTCTTTGGCGCCATCCCCGGCATGGGCGGCTTTGGCGGCGGCATCGAGGCCAAGAACTTCCTCGGCATCAACCGCACCTCGCAGGGTCCCGGCTCGGGCTCCATGCTCGCCAACCTGCCCAAGCCCGCCATGTTCGAAGACATCGTCGCCGCCTTCATGGTCGACTTCGTCAAGGACAAGCAGGACGAGATCGAAAACAAGCTCAACAAGCTGCGCACCTCGGCCCAGAACGACGGCAAGGGCGCTGGCGACCAGGCCAGTGGCTTCATGGGCGGCATCCTGCGCAAGATTCCGCTCGTGGGCGGTCTGTTTGGCAAGGCTGACGACAGCGCCAAGTCGGGCAACTCCGAGAGCCGCAACATCGAGTTCGAAATGCTGAAGAACGAGATGCAGAAGCTTTCCCAGATGCAGCAGGCGATGTCGAACGTCCTGAACGAAATGCACTCGATGGCCAAAAACGCCATCCAGAACATCCGCGGCTGAGCGAGGCTTCCTCCCAGCAACGACGACGGCGCCGGCGACGGCG
>CAJBHN010001074.1 GCA_903952805.1 uncultured Myxococcales bacterium
ACATTGGTAAACACCATGCTCGGCCCGCAAAATACGCCCTCCTCGAGGGTGACGTTGTCGTAGACCGAGACGTTGTTTTGAATCTTGCAGCGGTCACCGATGACCACACGATTGCCAACGAACACGTTTTGCCCAAGCGAGACACCGCGGCCGATGCGGGCGCCGCCGCAGACATGCACAAAATGCCAGACCCGGCTGCCTGCGCCGATCACAGCCCCGTCGTCGACGATGGCCGTGGGATGCTGGGTGTGGCTCACGGCGTCACCGTGGCGAGAAAGGGATGGAAATCGCCAGCGCGCGGCACGATGGGCGCGTTGCGGATCGCGGACACGGTTTCGACCGCAACGCGATTTTGTTCGAGGCCAAAGCCCCGGCCCGCAAGGATTTCCTCGTAGCTGCGCGTGTGCAGGTCGGTGAAGCCTTCGGAGAATTCGAAATTCTCCTGATCGACGGTGATGGCGCGAAAGGTTCGTTTGCCAGCAGCCCGTGCGTCAGCGGGGACGTCATTGACGTCCACCGACAGGAACCAGCGCACCCGCGCTCGTTCGTACTGGAGGAAGCCAGCGGCCTTGGTCGGCGTCATGAGATGCACCACGTTGCCCCGGAGCCCGCCAAAGACGAAATGCAGCATGTCGAAGAAGTGCACGCCGATGTTGGTGGCGATGCCGCCGGACTTGTTGGCATCACCCTTCCAGCTTTGCAGGTACCAATGCCCGCGCGACGTGATGTAGGTGAGGTCGACGTCGAAGACGTGGCCGTCGTCGCGGGCGGCTACCTTGTCGCGCAAAGCGATGATGGCGGGGTGCAGACGCAACTGCAGGATGGTGTTGACGCGTCGACCGGTGTCGCGCTCCATCTCTATGAGGCCATCGATGTTCCACGGGTTGAGAACGATGGGCTTTTCGCAAATGGCGTCGGCACCAGAGCGCAGCGCGAACCGCATGTGGGCGTCGTGCAGGTAGTTGGGCGAGCAGATCGACACATGGTCGACGGCCCGGCCGCCTCGGGCGCGACGACGTTTGTCGATGTAGCGGTCGAAGCGTTCGAACTCGGTGAAGAAGTCCGCCTCCGGGAAGTAGCTGTCGATGATACCGACAGAGTCGTTGGGGTCGTAGGCGGCGACCAGGTTGCCCCCCGTCGCCTTCATGGCCTGCATGTGGCGAGGCGCGATGTACCCAGCGGCACCGATCAATGCGAAGTCGACCATTCTTTCACCTTCTTCAGGAGCGGCTCACGGGTACGTCACCCACGCGGAGATGGGAAAACACGACGACGCCCGCGATGCATATGGATGTCAGGATCGTCACGACCACGCCGATCAGACCCCGTTTGGGGCGAGATTTCCGTTCTGGCGCTGTCGCGATGTCGATGACCTGGATGCTCTTGCTTTCACGTGCCTCATCGAGGCGGGCAAGCTCGTATTGCTGAGCGATGATTTCAAAGAGGGCGAGATTGTATTTGAACTCGCGATACTTCGACATGTAGCCCGAAGAAGGTCCGTCGGGCGTCGTTGGCCCGTGCATCCGTGTCTCCTGGGATTTGAGGGCTGCCAACTCGGCCCTCGCCACCCGGAGATCTGGATGGTCCTCGGTGACAAAGCCGCTCAGGGATTGAATGGTCACTTCCTGCGCGGTGATTTTCGCATGCAGGCGAGCCATCCCGGTGATGGCAGCATCGGGTGCCGCCTTGAGTGCTTCGTCGGTGATGCCCGACGTGCCCAGATCGCGTTCGGCGACGGTGAGGGCCTCCCGCACCTGTTTCAGCTGCGCTTCGAAGAAAGCTCTCCGCTGAGAGGCCTCGCCGATGGCGAAGTCCATCGTCAGCCGGCGAAGTTCATCGCTGTAGGCGTTGGCGATCGCCGCGGCACGGGTGGGGTCATTGTCATCGACCTCAATCGTGATCAGACCATCCTTCATGCCCGCCACGATGCGCGTCCGTTCGGTCAGTTCGTCTCGCGTCTCGACCATCAGTTCGCGGTCGTATGCCGATTTCAGATTGAAGCGTTCAATGAGCCGGTCGGCGACGTTGCGGCTCTTCAGCATCGAAACGTATTGATCCGCCGGGTTCTTGATGCTGGCAGCCGCGCCGGCGAGACCGCCGAGGGCACCTCCGAGTTGACCCGCCAGCATCGCAAGGCCAGTCGACGATGACGATTGGGCCGGCGGCAGGATGACGGTCGCGGCCGTGAACGTGGGCGTGATCAGAAAAGACAGACCGACGGCCACGACGCCAGCGAGCAACGAGCCGCCGATGACCAGGCGGGCCTTCGAGACCAGCAAGCGCATCACTTCGACGATGTGGATCTCACCGTCGGCGTTGATGATCGTGATGGGGGACTGGGATGTTTCGGCAGGCTTCAACATGACGTCCTACCTGAACAACAGGGTCACCGACGCGACGGCAATGCCCATATTGGCGAGGATTTGGGTCCAATCTTTCAGGCCGCGCACGATGATGGTGTAGCCACTTTCAAGGTTCATGCGCTCCGGCACGATGACGACGTCGCCAGGCTCCAGGGCGAGGCCGTGGTTCTGGGCGGGCACCCAGCCCCAAAAGCCAGGCTCTCGAGAGCGCACGCTGCCATCGGCACGCAGGACGAAAACGTTGTCGAGATCGGCGTTGGGCGTCGCGCCGGCCAGCGCCAGGTATTCGCCGACGGTGCGGCCCTCCTTCCAGATCAGACCGTTTTCGTTGTGAACGGCACCGACAATCGACACAAACGACGGCAGCGGCGGAATGCTGATGGCATCGCCGTCTTCGAGAATCACATCGGGGATGACAGGGGCGGCCGGGTCGAGCTCGAGAGCGATGCGACCCTCGGGACGTGCAGCCCGCAGCCTTGCCATGCGGTCGGTGGCAATGCGCTCTTCGACCTGCAGCTGGGCCTGGAAGGCCATCATCTGCGCGGGATCGGCGCTCGTGGGCAGGTTCGATTGGCGTTGGGCGAGGTGGGCACGCAAATCGTCCTCAAGCTGGCGGACGACGCTGTTGAGGGTCTCCTGCTGTGCCTTTCGGACGCTCTCCCGCCTGAGCGCCAAGCCGAAGAGGTAGGCCTGCTCCGAGGTGCCACCGACGCGCTCGATGAGCGACGCGAGGGTTTCGCCGGCAGTGATCTGGTAGATGCCCGGTGCTTTGACCTCGCCCTCAACCCGCACCATCCGCGTGCGCCGCGCCTGGGGCACGGCAAGGTCGCGCGATGAAAATACGGTGACGACGTCGCCGGCCTCGAGTGCGACGTTGTCGTGATCGTCGCCCGCCAGCACCGCTCGTCCGAGGTGAAACGGTACGAGTCGAGATTGAAGCGTCTGCCGGTCGAGGCGCTCAACCACGGCATACTCCCAGTTCACCTCATCAAGCATGTCCTTGACGTTGCGGCGGCTGGATTCGACGTCGGCGTTTTGTTGCGTTGTCGGCGTTGTTGTCGTTGTTGTCGTTGTTGTCGGCGCCGTTGATGTGGCGCCTGGCTTCAAAGACGGCGCGGCACTGCTGTCGAACTGCACCAGCAGGTTCTTCTTTCGGTAGTACTCGGGGCTGATCAGTGCTTCGCGATCTGGAATCAAGTCGCGGACGCGCATGCCGGGCGTGAACGGATAGCGCAGCGGTGTCGCCACGTTGCCTCGCAGCGTGACGGCGTTTTCGAATGCCGGACTGATCGGCAGAAACGTCACCATATCGCCGTCGCGCAGCGCCCTGCCGAGGCCTTCGTCGTCGAGGACCAGGGACTCGACCCGACGGGGATCTGCTGCCATCGGATCGATGCGCTCCACCGTGGCCCGGCGCCGGCTCGTCGTCACCGGCAGCCCGCCTGCCACCTTCAGCAGGGCGTCGAGGTGATCGTTGGCGGCGTTCAGCTCGTAGATGGCGGGGGCGTGCAGGTCACCCATCAGCGCAACCCGGGGACCAGCGGGCGGAAATACAATGGTGTCGCCCGGCTGCAAGCGCACGTCGTTGTCGACACGACCAGTGGCCAGAAACGCATACACGTCGAGCGTAGCGATGATGACGCGGTTTCGGACCAGCTCCACGTGACGCATGGTGCCGCCGCCGTCTGGGCCCGCCGACGTCAGCACGGCGCTGACGAACGATGACAGCGCGCTGATCGTGTGCCGTCCGGGCTGCCGTGCCTGGCCCACCAGGTAGATGTCGATGGGTCGGATGGCGCCGAGCGTCGCCGACAGCGTGAAGGTTTTGAACGTCCTGCGGAACTGCTTGTCGAGAAAGGGCTCCAGTTCGCTGGCCTTGACGCCAACGACAGAGACCGTGCCGACCTTCGGAATCGTGATGCGCCCATCCCGGTCGACCACGAGACGCATTTGAATATCGGCGATGCCCGTCAACTGGACGAAGAGCTCATCGCCAGGACCCAGCGCATAGTCGGCTGGCACGGCGGCCGACCGCGGGGGCCCGAAGTCGGCGCCTTGCTCGAAGGCGGCAATGCCGTGCAGTGGCAACAAGCGCCCCGTGCTTTGCTGGACGAAGCGCTGGAAGCCGTTGGGCGCGAGGGGCAGAAGCTTGACCGGCTTGCTGACCTGCTCGTTGGTCTGAAGCCGCCGATTGGGATTCCCCGACGTGGACGTTCGGTAGGCATTGTTGACCGCGCTGCCGCTGTCGCCCTCACTGTCGCCCTCTTTGTAGGGGTCGAGTTGGGCGCCATCTTCGGTGTCGATGTTCATGGAGCCGACACGGTCGGCATCCGCGGCGCCTCGGTTGAGCTGCGCCATCGCTGATTGGCAGACAAAGAGCGTCGCCAAAGCCACGAGCTGTAATCTGCCCATTGTCGACCAGTCCATGACGTGAACGGAGGTCGCGGCCACCGCGTTCCGCAACCCTTTTTCTGTTAGCACAGACGATGGTGATGTCCAGCGACCAGGGTGGCTCGCCGTCGACGGCCCATGGGGGCCGCGCACCGTGGTTCATTGCTCGTCGCCACGATGTTTGGTCGTGGCTCGGTGTCCGCGGTCGCCCTGAAGCCGTAGCGCTCCGGCCTGTCGGCGGGCAGCGTCAATCGTCGCGTCGAACGTCCTGGTCGACGACGGAGCAGCGAACGCGCGCGTGAGCGCTTCCCAGGATCAGAACCTCTGCATGGCACCGGCTGCAGTGAATCCACTGTCCAACCTGGCGACTCGCCGACGGCATCGGTCCGTCGTCGTTGTCGTCGTTGTCGTCGTTGTCGTCGTTGTCGTCGTTGTCGTCGTCGTGTACGGCGATGACCCTGGC
>CAJBHN010001075.1 GCA_903952805.1 uncultured Myxococcales bacterium
CGCCGTCGTCGAAAACGGCGTCGCCTGGGCCATCGCGTCGGCGCGCCGGACCGAACGCTTCTACGACCTCGTGGGCAGCGCGACGTTTTTGAGCCTGGTCGGCCTTGGCGCCAGTGCCCGCGTCAGCGAAGGCCGCGTCGACGTCGTGGCCATGCTGCCGCTGGCGCTGGTGGCGGCGTGGGCGGCGCGGCTCGGGTCGTTCTTGTTTGCCCGCGTCCACAGCGCTGGCAGCGACGGCCGCTTCGACGAACTCAAGCTGCACCCGGTGCGCTTCGCGGTGCCGTGGGCGCTGCAGGCGCTGTGGGTGGTGGTGACGGTGATGCCGGCGTTGGTGCTGTCGTCGTCGTCGTCGTCGTCGTCGTCGTCGTCGCCGATGTTCGTCGTCGGCATCGCTGTGTGGGTGGTGGGCTTCGCCATCGAGGTCGTGGCCGACCGCCAGAAGGAACGCTTCCGTCTGGCGGGGCGTCAGGGCGGCTTCATCGACACGGGCCTGTGGCGGTGGTCGCGGCACCCCAACTATGTCGGCGAGATCCTGTTGTGGACCGGCCTCTGTGTCGCCGGCGTCGACGTCTACCAGGGAGCCCAATGGGCCGTGGTGTCGTCGCCGCTGCTGGTGACGCTGTTGCTGACGTCCATCAGCGGCGTCCCGATGCTGGAGGCCCGCGCCGACGCCCGCTTCGGCGCCGACGCCGCCTATCAGGCCTACAAGGCCCGCACGCCGGTGCTCGTTCCCCGCCCGCCCCGCCGCTGACCGCGGTCGGTGTCGACGAGCGCGGCGCCGACGGCGTTGCAGGTCGCGGCCGCTTTGGTCACACCACGACGGTGTCCACCGCCATCACGAGTTCCCCACCGTCGTCGACCGCCTCCGCCTCCGCTCCCATCATTGAGGCCCGCGGCCTGGGGCGCACCTTCCAGGTCCCCGTCAAGGGTGACGGCCTCGGTGGCGCCGTGCGGCACTTTTTCAAGCGCGTGACGAAAGATGTGGTCGCCGTCGACGACGTCAGCTTCACCATCGCCCCCGGTGAGCGGGTCGGCTTTCTTGGTCGCAACGGGGCAGGCAAGACCACCACGCTCAAGATGTTGTCGGGGCTGCTGTTGCCCACGTCGGGGAGCGTGCAGGTTGGTGGCCATGTGCCCTTCACCAAGGACCACGCGTTCCTGCGCCGCATTGCGTTGGTGATGGGCAACAAGGCCCAGCTCATGTGGGACCTCCCCGCCAAGGAGAGCCTGCGCCTGCAGGCGAGCATCTTTGGCCTCGACGACGCCGTGTGGCAGCCCCAGGCCCGGGTGCTGACCGAGTTGCTTGAGCTCGGGGGGCTGCTGGACCAACCCGTGCGCAAACTCAGCCTCGGCGAACGCATGAAGGCCGAGCTGATGGTGGCCCTGCTGCACCAGCCCGAGGTGCTCTTTCTCGACGAGCCCACCCTCGGCCTCGACGTCAACGCCCAGGCCGCCGTCCGCTCCTTCCTGAAGCGCTACAATGAACACACCGGCGCCACCATCTTGCTGACGTCGCACTATATGGCCGACATCACGGCCCTGTGTTCCCGCGTCCTCGTCATCCACGACGGCCGCTTGATCTTCGACGGCGATCTCAAGCGCCTGACCAGCCGCTTCGCCCCCGAAAAGCGCATCGAATTGGAATTGTCCGACGCCGTCACCCCGGCCGACGTCGCCCGCGCCATCGCCGCCGTCGCCGTCGACGACCGCTGCGCCTCGTTTCGCCACACCGGCACCGAAGGCCGCCTGGTTCGTTTCGCCGTCGATCCGGTAGCGCTGGCGCCGACGCTGCAGCGGCTGTTGTCGGTGTTGGTGCCGTCGGACCTGTCGGTGACCGATCCGCCCATCGACGACGTCATCGGCCGCGCCATCAGTGGCGATGCGCCGCCGGCTGTGAGCGGGCCATCACCATGACCACGCTGCGTCACACCTCGATGCGCGTCCGTGGCCTGTTCATGGCCAGCTACGCCTACATGACCGAGTACCGCGCCGAGCTGCTGCTGTGGGCCCTGTCGATGTCGTTGTCGTTCATCCTGATGGGCGTGTGGTTTGAAGCCAGCGGCCGCGCCGACGTCGGCATCTCCCAGGCCGACGTCGTCCGCTACTTCTTCAGCGTCTTCCTCGTCCGCCAACTGACGGTGGTGTGGGTGGTGTGGGACGTCGAGGAGCAGGTCCGCCGCGGCACCCTCTCCAGCCAATTGTTGCTGCCCATTGATCCCGCATGGCGACACCTGATGGGCCACATCGCCGAACGCTTTGCTCGTCTGCCGTTTGTCGTGCTGCTGGTGGTGCTGTTCTTCGCGCTGTATCCGGCTGCGTTTTTCGTGCCGTCAGCGTCGTCGATCGCTTTGTTTCTGCTGCTGAGCCTGGGCGCGTTTCTGCTGCGCTTCATCATTCAATACACCGTGGCCATGGGCTGCTTCTGGCTCGAGAGGGCCAGCGCCATCGAGACCCTCCACGTGCTGCTCTACATGTTTGCCAGCGGCGCCATCGCCCCGCTGGAATCGTTCCCCGTCGACGTGCGCACCGTCTTGATGCTCACCCCCTTCCCCTACATGATCTGGCTGCCAGCCCGGGCCCTGATGGGCGACATCGACGCCACGGTGTTGTCGCGCGGCGTCATCGTCATGGTCGCCTGGGGCCTGGGCTTCTTCATCGTCAATCGCGTGCTGTGGCGCCTGGGCCTGCGCCGCTACTCGGCGATGGGGGCATGATGACGACGACGACGACGACGACGACGACGACGACGACGACGATCGGGCAGCGGGTCCGGCGGCTCGCGCGCACCCTTGGCTTGTTCTGGTCGACGTCGCTGGCGGCCGAGGCCGAGTACCGTGGCAACTTCGTCATCGCTGCGCTGTCGAGCGCCGGCAACCTGGGCGGCGCCGCGTTTTCGATGTGGCTCTTCTACCGAGCAGGGGCCGGCTTCCCCGGCTGGAGTGGCGCCGAGGTCCTCGTCGTGCTCGGGCTCTTTTCGCTGTGGACCGGGGTCATCACGACGGTGCTGACGCCGAACCTGTCGCGCATCGTCACCCACGTCACCGAGGGCACGCTGGAGTTTGTGCTGCTGCGACCCCTCGATCCCCAGCTGCAGGTGTCGCTGCGGGCGATGTCGCCATGGGGCCTGCCCGACCTCGCCTTTGGCGTCGGCCTCATCGTCGTGGGCGTCGTCGGCGCCGGCGCCGCCACTCCCGCGGCGCTGCTGGGATTGCTGCCAATGCTGTCGGCGCTGGTGTTGCTCTATGCGCTGTGGTTCATGCTGGCGACGACGGCCATCTGGTTCACCAAGATCTACAATGCCACCGAGGTGCTGCGCGGGTTGATGGACGCGGGGCGCTTCCCCATCCAGGCCTACCCCCACGCGTTTCGCTTCGTGTTTACCTGGCTGGTGCCGGTGGCGTTTTTGACCACGGTGCCCGCCGAAGTGCTGCTGGGCCGTTCCAACTGGACGTGGCTGACTGGCAGCGCTGTCGTCGCCATCGTGGCGCTGCTGTTGTCACGCGTGGTCTGGTTGCGAGCGCTGCGCAGCTACACCGGCGCCTCGGGCTGATGACGCACAGCGGCTGCGAGCCGCACGACGTTGGCGACGGGCGTGGTCGGAGCAGGGAACCCTTGACCCTACCCGACGAGGATCCGGTGAAGCCTGTGCGTTGGTCGGAGCCTGGCCATCAATGACGATGCCCACCAGTGCCGGGCCCTCGCTGCACGGCCTGCGTCGCGAATCACCTGTTCCTCCTCGACGAAACGGGCACCGCTCTGGGTTTCGATGGCCGACACCGAGCTTGCATGGCGGCGATAGTTGAACGCCGTCGTGTCGAGCCGGAGGATTGAACCGCCGTCGAGCAAGAGCCGGGCTATGA
>CAJBHN010001076.1 GCA_903952805.1 uncultured Myxococcales bacterium
CTCGTCATCCTCGCAGAACAGCACGTGGGTCGACGACGCACCCTCGTCCTGCTGCAGGCGCCCCAACCCCTGCACCAGCGCGGTGCGGGCGCCGGTGTCATCGCCGTCGCCGTCGCTGGCCAGCAGCAGCCTGGGTCCGGTGGCCGGGGTGAAGGGCACAGCGACGGTCAACTTCGGGTAGTAGGCGAGGCCAAAGCGCTTGGCGGCCTCGGCGAGCTGCCAATCAAAGATGAATTCGCCGAAGCTGTCGGTGCGCAGAAACGCCGGCACCGCGCCGATGAGGGCGCCAGCCTTTTCGGCCAACACCACGCGGGGCTGCCAGGACGGCTTGAGGGACCCGCTGTCCTCCAGCAGCGTCAGGAAGGCGTGCTCCAAAAACGGATTGTCGTCGTGGGCCACGAGGCGGTCCCAGGCGCTGGCAGAGACATCGTGGAACGAGCGAATCACGCGGCTGACGACGTCCTGCATGCCACCTTGTCGCTTCTGCGGGGTGATGCGGCAAGCGTTGTGGATCTGAACCCCCTGCGCACTCCGGGCGCGCGTGCCTACCGTGTCCAAGCGCCAGCGTGACGTCGACGTCGACGGCGGGCTGGCGACCGAGGAAGGATCATCCGTGGCCGACACCCCATCGACAGACGATGCCGCCCAGCGGCTCAACGAACGCCTGCGCGCCCACGCGCCCCGCTTCGCCACCGCCCTCGCTGCTCGTGCCGAGGCTTTGGGGCTGCGCGTCACCAGGCCCGACGGCAGCGCCATCGCCATCCCGGTGACCGCCACCGTCGTCGTCATCAGCGACGAACGTATGGGCCAGCGGCAGCGCACGGCAGCCCTGTTGTCATCGGCCACCGTCAAGATGGCCCGCGCCGCCATCACCGACGATGCGCGTCGCACGGCGGTGCTGGGCGGGCTGTCGCCGCTGGAGCAGTCGTTGGCGTTGGCGACGTTTCAGCAGTTGTCGACGTTGGCCACCACCCGCGTCGACTTCATCGGCGAAGGCGACGCGCTGCGCGCCCTCGAGGTCAACGCCACCATCCCCGCCATGCAGGGCTACTCCGACATCGCCGCCCGCGCCTTCTTCGACGTCGTCGGCGCCCATGTCGGCGCGCCGTCGTCGACGATCGCTGATTGGCTGCACCGCAACGGCGACAACGCCCGCGCCCTCCATGATGGCCTGCTGCAGGGTTTCCAGGCCTTGCGTCCGGGCCCGCCGCCCCGGCGCATAGCCATCCTCTGTCGACGTCACGATGCCCAGCTGACCGAGCTGGTCTTTCTGCGCGACCGCCTGCGTGAGCAGGGCCAGGCCACCGACATCGTGTATCCCGACGAGATCGTCGACGACGACCGCGCCGGCGTCATCGGCGTGGTTGGCAGCGACCTGAGCTATGACCTCGTTTATCGGCACCTGTTTGTGCGCCGCCTCGAGGAGGCCGGCCTGGTGGGTGCCGACGTCGTCACCCGCCTGTTGGCGGCTCCCAATGGGAGCCGTGCCGTCATCTTGAATCCACCCGCGTCGCAGGTCGAGGTCAAGGCCGTCTTCGCGTTGTTGTCGGAAGCCACCGGCGACCCCGCCCTGGCCGACGCCGCTGGCCTTGACGACGACGAACTGCAGGCGATTGCGGCCTCGGTGCCGTGGACCCGTCTGTTTCGCGGCCACGACGTCGTGGCGCGCGTCGCCAACGACCCTGGTCGCTTCGTGTTGAAGCGGGCCTGGGACTATGGCGGTCGCGCCGTCTTCGTCGGCCACGACGTCGGCTCCGACGCCTTCGACGCCCGCGTGCAGGCGGCCTGGCCGCAAGCGACGTCGACGAGGGACCGCAGTTGGGCCGCCGTCTGCGCGCTTGCCGCCAACGACATCCGGGGTGGTGGTTTCGTCGTGCAAGAGGCCGTGTCGGTGTCGCCTCGACCCCATGTGTTGTGCGGCAGCGCTGGCGCCGTCGACGTCGACCTGTACGTGGACTTCTCCGCCTACGCCTCCGTCGGCGTTGCGGTGCAACCGGCCTGGGGCGGCGTCTGTCGCGGCTCGGTGTCGTCGGTGGTCAACATCATGGGGGGCGGCGGCGTCGTTCCGCTGCTGAGAGCCGGCGTTGCCGAGGAGGTCTCCGCCGCGCTGGCCCGGGTGGCCTGAGGACGACCTGCACCGACCTGCACCGACCTGCACCGACCTGCACCGACCTGCACCGACCTGCACCGACCTGTACCGACACGCCCGTGCGTCAGCGCACGCCGCAGCCTGGGCGCAACGTGTTTTCATCGTGTTTCCTCGACGCATCAGGAGACGCCATGGCCGACGAACGAGAACACCAAGACAGCGCCATCGACGCAGACGACCACCACGACGGCGCCTGCTGCAACGCCTGCGCATTTTCAGCCCGGATCACGTCGTCACCCGCCGCCGAGCCCCCCGCCCCTCCGGCGTCGGGGCCCTTGCGCTTCGCCATCGTCGACGGGCGGCCCGTCGGCGCGGTCGTGACCCTCCGCACCGGTCGGGGGGCCGCAGTCGAGGTCTTGCCC